>JBATLU010000308.1:0-27853 GCA_049289475.1 Pontixanthobacter sp.
GCCCGAGATTGCCCTTCGCATCAAAGAACACGTGTCCCGACTTTATGTCGGCCTTGGCCACCAAGCCGACAATCGGGGCAGTGTCGCCGGTGATGCCTTTCGCGATGGTCAATCCGTCAATTTCAAAACGGTCAATGCGAATGTCGAAATCGGGCAGAATGGGCGCATCGGGATCGCCGGGCAGCAATTCTGGCAAGCGCAGCAGTGTGCCGCGGTGCGTAATCAATTTACGAACGTCGAGCCCGCTGGTGATCCAACTGAGCGGCCGCCAGTCAAGTTCCACCTCAGGTATCGTCAGGAACTTGCCTTTGGGGTCATATACGCTGACATCGCGCAGGATTGCCTGGCTGTAGATGTCACCGTCGATCCGCCCGATCTCGAACCGCAGGCCCGATGCGGGCGCGACGCCCGCAATCTGGTCTGCGATAAAGCGCTTCCCGATCGGCGAATTGAGCAGCAGCACCGCTGCAATCAACAACGCCAGCAACACGCCCACACCGCGCAAAAACCATGTGCCTAGCCTCGCCCATGCAGGGCGACGACGGGAAACGCCCACAGTGCCGGTTTGGTCGTCAGATGCAAATGCTTCTTCGGACATCAAAATGCCTGACCCAAGGAAACGTAAACCGCGACCGGGCTATCATTCGGCCCCGGATTGAGCGGCGCACCGACGTCCACTCGGATTGGCCCGAAGCCGGTGTCATAACGGATGCCAAGTCCCGCACCGATCTTGATTTCCTTGAAATCCGGAACGCTGCTGCGGCTGACCGAGCCTGCATCAACAAACGGCACAAGCGAAACCGCGCCGTCCATAAACCCTGTCTTGATCCGCGCTTCGGCGGCAAATTCTACCAGCGACCGACCACCAGTTGGGTCGCCAAGAGCATCGCGCGGTCCGATCGCCTGATAGCCATAACCGCGCACCGAACCGCCTCCTCCGGCATATAGGCGCCGCGATGGAGCAATGTCATCGGCTTGCGCTCCTGTATTGAGCCCCAACCGGGCACGACCTGCAAAAATTACTTTGGGGCCCAACTGTTTATAGGCACTCAAATCAAACTGGCTGCGGATATAGGTCGAATTATTGCCGTTGCTGCGCGAAATTTCGGGCGAGGCCCGCGCGCCGAAGCGAAACCCCTTGGCCGGATCAAGCAAGCTGTCAGATGTATCCAGCAGCACATGTATCGGAAGTGCCGCGACCAGATATTGCTCCCTAGGCAATTTCACGCCCTTGAACTTGGTTTCGCGTTCCTCCGTCGCAAGGATTTCCAGCCCGCCTCCCCAACTAAACGGTTTTTGAAACAGTAAGGTCGACGTCTTCTCGTAATTGGCCACAAATGCCACGGTCCGCGCGTCAAAGGCGCCGCTGCTGATCGTGCTCGCATAGGTATCGAGCGACAATATCCGGTCGCGGCCGCCAAAGTTGTTTTTGCGAAAATTAATCCCGGCCAATTGTTCCTGCGTGCCGATTACAGCCCGGACTTTCAGCGCGCCTTCGGGCGGGAACAGATTGCGGTGTTCCCAGCTTGCCTGAAGCCTGAAGCCAGCATCAGAACCATAACCCAATGCTCCGGCAATCGTGCGCAGCGGTGCCTTAGTCAGGTCTACATCCAGATCGACTCTACCCGGAACGTCTTCGGTAGGAGCGAGAGTTTCCCGCGCCGTTATACTCACCGACGAAACTAGACCGGTCGCGATTATGGCCCGGCGTAAATCCTGCTCCAGACTGCGTTGATATGTATCGCCATTGCTGAAGCGCGCAATCGAGCCCAGATGTTTGCCGGAAAGGAAGTCCGGCATGGAACTGATAATTTGGCCGAAATCATATTTGCCTGCGGGATTGACCGGCAGCAACAAATCACCGCTCGCGGCCCGGTGATCGACGGTCAATTCGGGTTCGCCGACCGCTGCAAAAGGATAGCCCGTTTCACCAAGTTCGCGGTCCAGATCGAGTTTCTCGGCCACGATCGCATCACTCGAAAGCGGGTCACCGGTGCGAATTTCAAATGCTGCGCGCAAGGCTTCGTAATCGGGGGCCGTATGCAATAGCCCGAGATCGATTTTGCCGAAACGGTAACGCTGACCGGGAATAATATCGAATCTGACTGACTCCCGATTGTCAGCGTTGGCGCCTCCCATTTGCGGCTCTCCGATTGTTCGGATGACCTGCGCATCGTAATAGCCATAAACGCGCAGCATTTCGGATAAGACTTCCTGATCGGCACGCGCACGCGCCGCCAGCAGGGCGATGTTGTCGTTCCCGCCCGAAAGTTCCTCAATGTTCGACAATTGCTTGAAGCGGTCGATGAATTCGGCCCGGATCGGGAACGTGTCAAGCGTCGTCGGGAATGCCAAGACCAGTTCACCGTTCAAGCGCACCAGATCGGCATCGGGCACCATCATCAACGGCGGCAGATTTTCATCGGCAAAACGAATGTCCTGCTCAGGCTCAAGCGGTTCAATCGGTGGTAAATCGAGTTGGTCTGGCCATTCGACGGTAAGTTCCGGCATGTCTGCCATTGGGGATTCCGGCTGTAATAACTCAGCCTCTGGTAATGCAATCGCAACGTCAGTCGCGTTGGTCGATATTGCCTCCGGATCGCGCGCCCACTCTTCGGGATTTTCAACCGCCGTATCTGGGATCAAATCCTCCAACCTAGGCAGCGCCGTTATATCCTGAGCAGAAAGCGTCTGCGAAAAAAGACTGGTGCAGGCCAATAGGCCGCTCCAAAGCGCGCTTCGAATGCTAGGAAACGCTGGGCTCTTTTTGGTATTGGGCTTGGCTGCCATCTTTAGAGGCGGCATTGGGGATATCCGATGAACTCCGAGGACGTTCGACAGATTTTGCAATGCGCGCATCCTGCTCGGCTTTACCAAGGCGGGTCCAGCCATCTCTGGTGAGCCGTTCAAGCGGACGATAGCGGACCTTGTATTGCATACGGTCCGATCCCTCAACCCAATAGCCAAGATAGACATAGGGCAGTCCCTGTTCGGCCGCGCGCCGGATATGTTCGAGAATGATGTAATTCCCAAGTCCTGACCTAGCCTCGTGTTCGGGGTCGTAAAAACTATAAATCATCGACAAACCATCGCTTTGCCTATCTGTCAGGCAAGCGCCGATCAATCGGCCCGGGAGATTTCCTACAGAAGGTTCCCGATATTCAATCACATAGCTGCTGACCGGAGTGTGCTCAACCATATCCGCATAGTCGACTTCATCCATCGTGGCCATGCCGCCGCCCGGATGGCGCGCATCGAGATAACGCTGCAACAGGTCAAACTGTTCCTCGGTCGCCCAAGGACGGCATTCGGTTACCATCAGATCGCTGTTCCGACGCAAGTTGCGGCGCTGGGTCGAACTGGGGTCAAAATCCATGGCCGCCACGCGCACCGATACGCAGGCCTGACAATCGGCACAGCTTGGGCGATAGGCCACGGTCTGGCTCCGCCGGAAACCGATCCTACCCAACGCCTCGTTCAGCTGATCCGAATGAGCGCCCTTCAGCTCTGTGAAAACCTTACGCTCCGTCTTGCCCGGCAAATAGGGGCAAGGCGCAGGCGAAGTCACAAAGAATCGAGGGAAGCGAACGGGGGCCGTCACGGCGTGGACATATCCTTCTTGAAAGGAAACTATGGTTGGGATTCGTTCCACCCGTATGCCCAAGCTTCGCCCGCGGTAAAAGGACCTTAACCATCAAACTTGGTTAATGATTGATTATTCTGCACATTTTTAAGAGTAGTGACAGAGCTGTGCCGGAATGAGTCAGTTCAATTCCACTTGGCTAACCGAATAGCCGCCTTTGCGCAGTGCGGCGATCAACGAATCGAGTTGGTCACGGTCACGCGCCTCGCATTCGATATCGGTAATCAGACCCTTGGCCGGCAGCGACGTAAATATCCGCTGATGGTAAATTTCGATGATATTGACGTTGTGATCATCAAACGCACTCATCACCTTGTAGAGCGCGCCTGGTCGATCTTGCAGGGTGATACGCAGCCGCGCGAGGCGCCCCGACCGCGCCAGATCGCGGAGGAGAACATTGGCCAGCAGCCGCGTGTCGATGTTGCCCCCGCACAGCACCAAGCCAATTTTCTTGCCCTTAAACCGCTCCGGATAAGCCATAACCGCCGCCAGTCCTGCGGCCCCGGCACCTTCAACCACTGTCTTTTCGATCTGCAGTAGCAGGGAAACCGACTTTTCGAGCCATTCCTCGCTGACCAACACAATATCATCAACCTTGTCGGCGATGATCTGCGCGGTGAATTCGCCGGGTGCTTTTACCGAAATACCTTCCGCCAGCGAATCGCCGCCGCATGGAAGATCGAGCCCCTTGATGCGTGCGAACATTGACGGGTACAGTTCCGCCTGAACGCCAATCACTTCCATCTCCGGTCTTAAAGCCCGCGCAACGGTCGCCATTCCGCTCATCAAGCCGCCGCCGCCAATCGGGGTCACGATACAATCGAGATCAGGTACGTCGGCAAACATTTCCAAGGCAACCGTGCCTTGACCCGCCGCGACATCGGGATCGTCAAACGGATGGACGAATGTCAGCTCCAATTCCTGCTCAAGCTTGCGCGCGTGCGCATAGGCATCGTCAAATGTCTCGCCCTCCAGCACCACATTGCCGCCAACGCTTTCGGTCTGCATGACTTTAACAGTGGGCGTCGTGCGCGGCATTACGATGGTCACTGGAACGCCCAAGCGCCGCCCGTGATACGAAAGCCCCTGCGAATGGTTGCCAGCCGACGCTGCGATTACGCCTTTGGTGCGCTGCGCATCTGTGAGCAACAGCAGCGCGTTAAGTGCACCGCGCTCCTTATAGGCTGCGGTGAATTGCAAATTCTCGAACTTAAGCCAGATTTCCGCTCCGGTAATCTCGGACAGGGTAATGCTATGCATCGTTGGTGTATGAACCACAGCACCTTTGATACGCTCGGCAGCGTCTTGGACGGTTTGCAGGGTTAGCAGGTCTGTTGCATTACTATTCTTGGCTTGGGTCATAGGGGGGCCGATTAGGCCAAAAGCCATAAATGGGAAACCGCTGATTGAGTTTTGACGCAGATGCATTTGCTTTAACCGGCAAAGCCCCTAATTCGGGGGCATGAGCAATCAGCAGACAATTGGATTTATTGGCCTAGGCGTAATGGGCGGCCCGATGGCCCGGCATCTTGCAGCGAACGATCACAAGCTTGTCGCCTATAACCGCACGGCCGAGCGCACCGAACGGTGGAAGAAAGAGCTGGAGGCAATCGGATTAAACGCCAAGATTGCGCCAGCCCCATCTTTGTTGGCCGAGCAATGCGATGTGGTGATTAGCTGCGTCGGCAATGATGACGATCTGGCGGCAGTTCTGCTCGGACCGGATGGCGCACTACCTGCAATGAATGCAGGTAGCCTGTTGATCGACCATACAACCGTATCGGCAAAAATGGCCCGCACATTAGCCAGTGAAGCAGCAAGCCGCGCCATTGATGTGCTTGATGCCCCTGTTTCGGGCGGCCAAGCGGGCGCGGAAAATGGCAAGCTGGCAATTATGTGCGGAGGGACTGCAGCCGCCTTCGACCGAGCAGAGCCGGTTATGGCCGCTTACGGAACGCGCATTGTTCACGTCGGAGACGCAGGGGCAGGCCAGACGACCAAGATGGCCAACCAAATGTGCATTGCCGGGGTGCTTGGCGGATTGAGCGAAGCAATCCGGTTGGTCCAGGCATCGGGCATCGATTCCGAAAAAGTGCTGGAAGCAATTTCGGGTGGCGCGGCGCAAAGCTGGCAAATGGAAAACCGCTGGCCAACAATGGTTGCAGGAGAGTTCGACTTCGGCTTTGCGGTTGACTGGATGCGCAAGGATTTGGCCTATGCGCTGGATGAGGCGCGTAGCCTGGGACTCGAAAGTCCCGTCACCGAGATGATCGACCGATTTTACAAAGACATTCAAGACATAGGCGGAAATCGGCAGGATACGAGCTCGCTGATCAGACGTTTGCCGCAAGGCACGAGCAAGGGGAACCAATAATGGCAA
Source organism: Pontixanthobacter sp. (assembly GCA_049289475.1). GTDB lineage: Bacteria > Pseudomonadota > Alphaproteobacteria > Sphingomonadales > Sphingomonadaceae > Pontixanthobacter. Next base: position 6,024 of record JBATLU010000308.1, read on the forward strand.
GATTTCTGACAGCAGGGCTATTGGCAGCGTGCTCTTTCATCACGGCACCGGCCAATGCCGATACTTTGGTCGACAATGTTCAAGGCATTACCATTGACGAGAACGGTTCTGTTGCGCGGTTTACTGGCCTGTGGATCGATAATGACGGCAAGATCAAGCAGGTTTTCCAACGTTCCGAGAAACGGCCAGATAAGGTCGATTACCGTGTCGACGGAAAAGGCCAGGTGATGATCCCCGGTCTGATTGATTCGCATCTTCACGTAATGGGGCTAGGCTTTTCGGCGCTTACCCTCGATTTGTCCGACACCGCTTCGCTCGAAGAGGCTCAGACGAAAATTGCGCAATATGCCGCCGACAACCCGGAACGACGCTGGATCATCGGGCGCGGATGGAATCAGGAGAAATGGGGTTTAGGCCGTTTCCCGACCGCAGCCGAACTCGATTCGCTTTTTTCAGATCGTCCGGTCTGGCTTGAACGGGTCGATGGGCATGCGGGATGGGCCAACAGCGCGGCGATGAAAATTGCCGGTGTCGATGCGTCAACCAAATCCCCTGCGGACGGCAGGATTGAGCATCTTGCCGATGGCCGCACACCGTCTGGCATATTCGTGGATGGTGCGACCGCACTGGTTCAAAAGGCTGTGCCTGCACCGCGTCCCGAGGATCGCGATTTGGCGCTGTCAAAGGCACAAGACATCTTACTCGGTTTCGGCATTACTGCCGCTGCGGATATGGGAAGCACAATCGAGGATTGGCAGGCATTCCGCCGGGCGGGCGACGGCGGCTGGCTGAACATAAGGATCATGTCCTATGCCTCGGGCGTTGATGCGATGGAGTTGATCGGCGGCCCCGGACCCAGCCCCTGGCTCTATCAGGACAAATTACGGCTCAACGGGGTAAAGCTCTATCTCGATGGCGCACTCGGCTCGCGCGGAGCATGGTTGAAAAAGCCCTATGCCGACGATCCCGGCAATACTGGCCTTGCATTTAGAACTGGTACGCAATTGCGCAATCTGTTGAGCCGCGCCGCCTTGGACCGGTTTCAGATCGCGATTCACGCGATTGGCGACGCTGCCAATGCCGAAGTGCTCGATTCGATTGAAGAATTGTCAGTGACCTATGATGGCGACCGACGCTGGCGGATCGAACATGCGCAAATCATCGATCCGGCTGATTTTGACAAGTTTGGCAAACACGGAATTATCGCTTCGATGCAGCCGGTGCATCAAACATCCGACCGGACCATGGCCGAAGCACGGCTCGGTCCAGCACGGCTTGAAGGCGCTTATGCGTGGAACACTATTGTCGAGCATGGCGGGACCATGGCGTTCGGTTCAGACGCGCCGGTCGAATCGCCCGACCCCTTTGCCGGTTTCGCCGCCGCAATCTCCCGCACCGGTCCCGATGGAGAGCCGTTCGGAGGCTGGCGCTCGCAGGACCGGGTGAGTCGCACGCAGGCACTAGCCGGATTTACATCCGACGGTGCATTTGCCGGGTTCGCGGAAGGTCGATTCGGAAAATTGGTCGAAGGTGAGCGCGCTGACTTCGTATTCATAGACCGCGATCCGATGCTGGCCACTCCGGCGGATATCAGACGGACCAAAGTTATTGATACATGGGTCGGCGGTGTGAAAGTGTATTCTGCCAAATAGGTGCCTACAGAGCCCGGAAGCACGTTTCGTCTGGAATTTCTAACGTTTCAGCTATAAAATCCTGCGTTCATGGAACTTTAACCTGATCGTAACGATAGAGTTGCATCGGGTCCGTAAATGGAATGTGGGGTTTGCACCCACCCAAAAGATGATTTTTTACCCTCGTGATACGCAAGTGTGATGTGGGTGATTAACTAGGATAAGTGTTACAATTCGGTAACATATAACGGTATTCGTTTCGACTTTGGGGTTGCTTCCTGACGTCGAGTCCCTTAGGGGGGCGGAGAGTTTAGTTTTAATTAGAGAGCTCTGAGGAGACAAATAATGAAGTTCCGTAACCTTCTTGCCGCAACTGCGGCAGTATCAATGGCGGCATCGCCAGCCCTCGCACAAAGCGTTCAAGCTGATCGTGAAGCTGCACCAGTTCGTGGCGATAGCAAGCTCGGTGAAGACGCTGGCGGCGCGGGCATCATTCTTGCGCTTCTCGCAGCAGCTGCGATTATCGCAGGTATTGTCATTGCCGGTGGTAATAACGACGATACACCAGCCAGCCCATAATTCGGGTCTGATCAAATTATTTTAAAGCGGGGCCTACGGGCCCCGTTTTTTTATGTGTGCGATACACATTCATATGACCGGAGTGTTTTGATACGCATTCCGGATTGACGCTCAGACGATGGCCCTCTTGTGGAGCTTTCAGCCAAAGTCGAGCGCTCTTGCTGTCAAATCGCTTATGATCGCTGCTCGCTGATTTGATGCATTTGACAGCGCATTATTCCGCGGCTTCCGGTTCCCGATTTTCGGGTTCAACCGCATCAGCTTCTTCCTGTTCGCGTTTTGCGTCACGCCCTTCAGTAAAGCGCATAATTAGCAATGACCCTTCGAACAGAAGGAGAAGCGGAATCGCCAATAACAATTGAGAGCCCGGGTCGGGTGGGGTGATTATCGCCGCTACCGCGAATACGCCTACAATCACATAGCGCCGCGCGCTTGCCAGTTTCGCCCGCGAAACAATTCCCGCGCGGTTGAGTAGGAGCAGTAGAATCGGCAACAAGAAGCTCATTCCAAATGCGAGAATGAACTGCATCACTAGCGAGAGATATTCGCCGGCTGCTGGCAATGCCTCGAGCTTTAACCCGCCCGTTACACCTTCAAAACCAAGAAACCAGCGAAATGCCGTCGGCATGACCACATAATATGCCAGCGCAGCGCCCATCGTAAACAGGATTGGCGTAGCGATCAGGAAGGGCAAAAATGCCTTCTTTTCCTTCGCATAGAGACCCGGCGCGACAAAAGCCCACAATTGGTTGGCGATATAAGGAAAGGTCAGACAGAACCCGGTAAACAGCGCGACTTTGAGCTCGACGAAAAAGGCTTCGTAAAGCTGCGTGTAGATCAGCCTTCCTTCGCCGGGTGGAAAAGCCGCCTCGAGCGGGCGGACCAGAAATCCATAGACTTCATTGGCGAAATACAGCCCGATTACGAAACCCACCGCCAAAGCGAGAACACAGCGAACCAGCCGCATCCGCAATTCGACCAGATGTTCGAGCAGCGGGGCCTGCGTTTCATCGATATCCTTGATACCCAGTGCCATACCGGCTTACTGCCCCTTCGTTTTGCCAAGCGGCAACATCGGTTCTTCGCTGACAGTTTCAACTGGTGAGGCTTTAGAAGCCTTCTTCGGCTTCTCCGCCGGCGCTTGTTCCCCAGTCACATCGGGTGCAACTGGATCACTGGTTGCGGCGGTGAGATCTTCGAGCTTTCCCGATGTCTTGATTGCCGACTCCGCAGTGGCCCCATTTTCCTCATGCTCATGAAGCGGCCCCATTTCATCAGCGGGCGTCTCGGCCATGATCCGGGCGTTCTGCTCTTTCCACTTGCGCTCCATCTCTTCCATTTCGGCTTCACGAACGAGATTGTCGAAGCCGCTCCGGAATTGCGCAGAGGCGCGCCGGAATTTCCCCACCCAACGCCCCGCAACGCGCAAGGCTTGCGGCATATCCTTGGGGCCAATAACCACGATCGCGACGATCACGATTACCAGCAATTCGAGGGCGCCAATGTCAAACATGGGTTAGTTCGCCTGATACGCGCGCAGACAAGGCTTACTTGGCAGCGTCGGAATTCTTGGTTGTCTGGCTTTCCGAAGCGGGCTGCGATGGCGCTTCAATCTGCGCCGAGGGCTTGGCCTCAGCCTTTTCCTCTTCGCTCATCCCCTGCTTGAAGCTTTTGATTCCCTTGCCGAAATCACCCATCATTTCAGATATTCGTCCGCGCCCGAACAGGACGAGGACGAGAAGTGCGATAATGGCAAGCTGCATGGGGCCGAGCGACATAATATGTGTTCCGATCTGAGTTAGGCCGAATTTATGTGATCAATATAGGCGCTACCGGAGGCCATTGCCAGCGCATCCACAGCCTAATTCGCCAGCGTGTGTCCGTTAGCGGTCCGGACTGTGTAAAATTGTGCCGCCTTCATCAGCCGCAAATTGATCGCCAAGTTCATCCCCGTCGACATAATCCTGCTCTGATTCCGGATCCTCAGTGGCCGAGTCCTCGTCAGGCCCACCAGTCAACGCATCATAGGCATCGTCGACTGGATCAAGCAGGCCCGCTGCGCGTAGCTCGTCAATCCCCGGTAGGTCGCGGCGCGAGGACAGCCCGAAATGCTGCAGGAATTCCGGCGTTGTGGCATAAATAACCGGACGGCCAGGAACTTCGCGGCGACCAGCAATCCGGATCCAACCCGCCTCCATCAACACATCGAGCGTCCCCTTGGCGGTTTGAACGCCGCGGATCGATTCGATCTCTGCACGGCTGACAGGCTCGTGATAGGCGACGATTGCCAATACTTCGGTGGCTGCGCGTGACAGGCGGCGAACCTGCTCGCGTTCCCGCCGCAGCAAATGGGCAAGATTGGCGGCGGTCTGAAAATGCCATCGCTTACCCCGTTCCACCAATGCAATGCCGCGATTGGTATAATGGTCAGCCAGCGTCATCACCGCGTTTCGCACATTAGCTATGGGTGCATCCCCCAAATGACTGGCAAGTGCCTCTATCGTCATCGGCTCTTCGGAAGCGAACAACGTCGCCTCAATTGCGCGTTCAAGCTCATCCACGGCCAAAATCCAATGTTTGCAGCCTCATCATGCTCTGACCCGCCTGAGGCGCAAGGGACCAAAAATGCTATCCTGTGCGAGTTCTGCCTTGCCCGTGCGGGCCAGTTCAAGCGCAGCGACAAAACTCGATGCCAAAGCAGACCGGCGAAGGCGTGGTTCGGCATGCGGCGGGAGGAATTCTTCCAGCTGCATCCAATCGAGCGCAACGCCGAGCATGTGCGAGACCCGGTCGAGTGCGCTTTCCAAAGTCATTACAGGGCGTTCGCGAACCATATGGACTGCCGGGGCAGTTCGCGCCTTCACCTGGCCATATCCCTGAAGCAGCGCATACATATCGCATTGCCACTGCGTCTTGCGGTCAATTCGCAAGCCTTCCGGCGAGCCGCGAAGAAACACGTCGCGTCCAATCCGGTCACTTCCCATCAAACGAGCCGCCGCTTCCCGCATCGCGCCGAGCCGCTGGAGCCGTAATTGCAACTTTAACGCCAGTTCTTCCGGGCTTGGATCTTCCTGCTCTTCCTTCGGCAGCAGCATCGATGATTTGAGGTAGGCAAGCCACGCGGCCATCACCAGATAATCGGCTGCCAGTTCCAGTTTCAAGGATTCGGCCCGCTCGATATAATCGAGATATTGATCGACCAGTGCGAGGATCGAAATCGCGCGCAGATCGACCTTTTGCCGCCGCGCGAGATCGAGCAACAAATCAAGCGGCCCTTCCCACCCATCAAGCTCCAGATAGAGCGAAGTGTCTTCGGTCTGTGCGGTGCCGGGTGCAATCCAGTCCGAATCGGACCCTGTCGCCGCATTTTCAAACATGAGATTACCCTGGCTCATGCGTTTTCTCCGACCAGGCCAAGCAGGGCATCGCGTTTGGCCAGCAATTCGGCCTTGTCGACTTCCCGGGTCCCTTGGCCAGTTCCGCCGAGCGCAGAATCAAGCCGCTGCGCCCCTGCATCACTCAGGGCAGGTAATCGCGAGGCAATCTGCTGCATATCATCCATTTTGGCCCAGCAATTGAGCACGACATCACAGCCAGCCGCAATCGCGCGTTCCGACCGCTCGGGCACAGTGCCAGAAAGCGCTTCCATATCGATATCATCGGTCAGCAGCAGCCCGCCGAAACCGATCTGTTTCCGGATCACCTCATTGATAATATGGGACGATAAGGTGGCTGGATTGGCAGCATCCCAAGCTGTGAACAGCAAATGGCCGGTCATGCCGATTGGCGCGTCCGACAACGCGCGAAATGGCGCGATGTCCCATTCGAGCTCTTCCGCGCTAACGGTGACTGTGGGCATTTCCTTATGCGTGTCGGTGGTCGATCGCCCATGGCCGGGCATATGTTTGATGCAACCGGCGACTCCGCCCTTGGCCAAACCGTCCAATATCGCGCGTCCGATTGCGGCAACCTGCATTGGCTCGCTGCCCAATGCGCGATCTCCGATTACATCATGCGCGCCTGCCTGCCGGACATCGAGCGGCGGGTGGTAATCAACCGAAATACCCATTTCTGCGAGTTCCAACCCCAACGCATGGGCATTGGCACGGGCGGCTTCAATCGCGCTAGCAGGAGCAATCTGGTATAATGTATCAAACACCTCGCCACAGGGAAATCCGGACCAATGCGGTGGTCGCAACCGCGCAACCCGGCCGCCTTCCTGATCAATCGAAACCAACAGCCGATCGCGCCCCTGAATCTCGCGCAGCGAATCGGTCAGCGCGTGGAGTTGGTCCGGCGTTTCGCAATTGCGGCCAAACAGGATGTAGCCCGCCGGATCGGCTTCGCGAAAAAACGCCCGCTCGTCAGCGGTCAATTTGGCTCCGGCCAGCCCGAAGATTGCGGGTGTCATAGCAGGATGAGTCGCAGCCCCGCACCCGTTGCGCAAGCGGTATCAGGCCGTTCCATGTGGAAAATTATAATGCAAAAATCCGGACTGCCGCCCGCTGGCAGCAATCCGGACATTGTTAGTTCTTGACCTGACAAGCAATTCCGTCGGATTTCAGCGCGGTACACAGGCGGTTTGCTGCTGCGGCATCGCCTGCAACAGCCTGAAGCCGGAACACGCTGCCGCCATCAACCTTGCCTTCTACGACACGGTGCTGGAAGCCCTTGAGAGCGTCCGTCTGGCCCGCAAGCGTGGTCCATGCTGCATTCGCGCCTGCTTGCGAGCTGTAGGCACCAACTTGAACGCCAATGCCGCCCGCACTGGGAGCTGCAGCAGCTGGAGTGGGAGCACTGGTGCTGGTCACATCAATGCTTGGCCCGGGCGCAGCATCGGGGGCGAGGCGCCCTTCGGTTGTCTGGCCCTCACCCACGGTTGGCGCAATGTTGCCCGTGCCTTCGAATTGCTTGCCGCCTGCATCCTCCGGACGCTCTTTCATCGGTCCGGAGGGTGCCTCGATGGTGCTCCCATCTGCGATCAAATCGGGATCGGGCTTGTCGCGCAGGAAATACCAGGCCGCAGCCAGCAACAATGCCAGCGCAAGAAAGCCGAGCAGCCCAAACCCGACCAAACGCGCCGTATCTGGGCCTTCGTCCTCGCCATCGTAGTCCGATTCAAGCCATGGCAATGGCTCGTCGTCTGCGACCAGGCTCGGCTCATCTTGCTGGTCCATGTCGGTGCCTTCGCCATATTCCGCGCCTTCAATTGGCTCTTCAGAATAATCTTCACCGTCACGGTTATCTCCGTAACCATTGTCCTGATTGGCGACCATTCTACATCTCCTCCACGGCTTCGACCCCAAGCAGAGCCAGCCCATTTCGTACAACTTGCCCTATCTGTGCTGCGAGGAAAAGCCTTGCTGCGCTCAATTCAGCATTCTGTGCCACGATGAACCGCTTTTCGGGACGGTCGTTGCCCATATTCCAATAGGAATGGAATTCACCCGCCAGATCATAGAGATAAAATGCAATGCGGTGAGGTTCGCGCGCTTGAGCAGCGGCTTCGACAATTCTGGGAAATTGCGCGGCCATTTTGACCAGCGCCAATTCCTCTTGCCCGAGCATATCGACGTGATCTGCTGCCGGAAGGAAACCCTCAAGGTTACCTTTGCGCAAGGTCGAACTAATCCGTGCGTGGGCATATTGCACGTAGAACACCGGATTGTCCTTCGACGCCTCAACCACTTTGGCAAAGTCGAATTCCATTTGCGCTTCGGGTTTGCGGGTCAGCATGGTGAAGCGCACCACATCCTTGCCCACTTCCTCGACCATTTCGGCCAAAGTGATGAAATTGCCCGAGCGCTTGGACATTTTGAGCGGCTCACCCCCGCGCATCAGCTGGACCATCTGAACCAGCTTAACGTCGAACGGGATAGCTTTGCCTTCGCCTTCGGCAAGAGCGGCCACCGCCGCCTTGATTCGCTTGACTGTGCCCGAATGATCGGCGCCCCAGATATCGATCAAAGCATCGGCCTTTTCAGCCTTTTGCATATGATAGGCGAGATCCGCCCCGAAATAGGTCCATTTGCCGTCCGACTTCTTGATCGGACGGTCCTGATCATCGCCGAATTTTGTCGACCGGAACAGCGGCAGTTCGACCGCCTCCCAATCATCCAGCGTCTTACCCTTGGGCGCTTCCAAAATACCGTCGTAGACAAGGTCATGTTCGCGCAGCCATTGTTCCGCTTGCTCGGGCTTATGCGCGGCTTGCAAGGCTGCCTCTGACGAAAACAGATCATGATGGATGCCGAGCAAAGCGAGGTCAGCCTTGATCATATCCATCATTTTTTCGACTGCTTCTGCGCGAAAAATTGCGAGCCATTCAGCTTCCGGTTCATTCTTGAAACGGTCACCCAATTCCTTGGCGAGGTATTGGCCAACGGGAATCAGGTAGTCGCCCGGATAGAGACCTTCGGGAATCTCGCCAATGTCATCACCCAGTGCTTCAAGGTAACGCAGGTGGACCGAGCGCGCGAGCACATCGACCTGACCGCCTGCATCATTCACATAATATTCGCGTGTGACCTTATGCCCCGCAAATTCGAGCAAAGCCGCAAGAGCATCGCCCACCACCGCCCCGCGGCAATGTCCCATATGCATCGGGCCGGTCGGATTGGCCGAGACATATTCAACATTAACCGATGAACCTCGGCCCATGGATGATTTGCCATAATCATCACCTAGCGAAGCAATCGCAGCCAATTCTTGCTGCCAGGCGCTATCAGACAGACGCAGGTTGATAAAACCGGGCCCGGCAATCGACGTTTCGATGATGTCGGGATCCGCCGACAGCTTTTCGGTGATTTTGCTGGCTAGATCGCGCGGATTGGTTTTGGCCTGCTTCGCCAAAACCATCGCCGCATTCGTTGACAAATCGCCATGGCTGGGGTCACGCGGTGGCTCTACCGTCACGTTTGAGCGGGGCGAACCTGCTGGCAGCACACCTTGCGCTTCAAGCGCCGAAAGGACTGCATCGATCTTGGCCGCAAAGGCGGCGTGCAAAGTTTGCATTGACTGTGTGTGGTCGGACATGCAGCGCGCCTAGCCGAATTGGCCAGAATCGCAAGCAAGCACAACCTATTCCGCAAAAGATTCCGGTCCTGAAAGCAGGCCAGAATGCGTCAATTAGCGCGTGGCGTTATAGGCCAGCTGTGCTTCGGTGAGCTGAAAGCCAACCAGCAATTCGAACGTTGCACGCGTCAGCGCAGCGCGAACCTGCGGATCGGCCAACGGATCAAGCGCGGCATCAGGGTCACCTGCCTTGCGGCGGCGCGTGATTTTTTCACGAATATCATCGGGCAAGGTTGCGGCAGCGCGGTCAATATAGGCTGCAGCTTTGGCGGTACCTTGTGCACGGTCCTGACCATCAGCAAATGTCACACGAACCGTGCCAATGCGTTTGGACTGAACCGCTGAGCCGCCTTGCAGAACAGTCGAGAAATAGGGAAATTCGACTGTCTTGGCGCCGCGTGTATCGTAGCGGAGCGCGAGAACATCGAAACTGGCTTCGGTGTAAACCTTGTCCCCTGTTTCATTACAGGTGCTGCGCAAATTGGTAATCGCGGCCACGACATCAATCTGGTCCGCCGTTACCGCACCAGGAGTGCGGAAGGTCGTAACATCGCCGGTATAGTCTGGAACCCCCACTGCCGGGCATGCTGTCCGAACCGCAGTGATCCCGACACCCTGGCTAACAACCAGGTCACCTTCTTTGGCGCAACCAGTCAATGCGGCGGCCAAAACCATTGTCGAGACAATCGGAAGACGGAGTTTCATGCAGCTTGATCCTTACAAATTCATTTGCGGCGTGCCGGGCAGCACCGAACATTCCTGTCGCCTCTAGCGGCCCCTGCGGCAATGCGCTAGGGGGCCGAAAATGAATGCTCCCTTGCAATCCCCACCTATAGCGGACGAATCTCGCTCCCCGAAACTCGCTTTGACCTTGCTCATTGCGGCTCCGCGCGGTTTTTGTGCGGGCGTCGACCGTGCGATTGAGATCGTCGAACGCGCGCTCGAACGGTACGGCGCGCCGATCTATGTCCGGCATGAAATCGTCCACAATAAATTTGTGGTTGATGGGCTGAAGGCCAAGGGCGCGATATTTGTTGATGAACTTGATAAGGTTCCTGACGGTGCACCCGTCGTGTTCAGCGCGCATGGTGTGCCAAAATCGGTCCCTGAAGAGGCACAGCGACGCGGACTGGATTATCTTGACGCAACCTGTCCGCTGGTCAGCAAAGTCCACCGTCAGGCTGAGCGCCAGATCGAAGCTAACCGCCATATCATCTTTGTCGGACATAAGGGGCATCCCGAAGTGATCGGCACGATGGGCCAGGTTCCGCAGGGTATGATGACACTGGTTGAATCGATGCAAGATGTAGAGGCGCTGGAATTTGCCGCAGAAACACCGCTGGCTTTTCTGACACAAACAACACTTTCAGTTGATGATACGGGCGAAATCGTCACTGCGCTGCGCGCGAAATTCCCCCATATCGTCGGCCCGAAAGCGGAAGATATTTGCTATGCCACATCCAACCGGCAAGCTGCGGTCAAGCAAATCGCGCCCGGCAGCGATTTAGTGCTCGTTATCGGTGCCAAAAACAGCTCCAATTCGCTCCGTCTGGTTGAGGTTTCCCAGAAATGCGGCACCGATGCCAAACTTATCCAGCGTGCCTCTGACATCGACCCGGCATGGCTCGACGGCGTCGGAACACTTGGCCTCACGGCAGGCGCATCTGCGCCCGAAGAACTCGTTCGCGAGGTGGTCAGCAAGCTGGCGGAATGGCGCGATGTGGAAGAACACACGTTAGTTACCACCGAGGAGAAAATGGTCTTCAAACTCCCCCGGCAGCTCACCGACTAGGCTGAAAACAGCGATGGCCGTTTACACCCATTTGAGCGCAAGAGACATCGCGGCACTGATTGCCAAGTATGATGTCGGGCAATTGGTGTCTGCAAAGGGTATTGCTGAAGGCGTGTCCAATTCCAATTGGCTGATCGAAACCACCGGCAATTCGGGTCGGGCGCAGCGGTTCATCCTGACGATTTACGAAGAGCGGACCAAACTGTCCGATCTCCCTTTCTTCCTCAGCCTGCTCGATCATCTGTCTGCCAAATCGTGTCCTGTGCCGCGCACCATCCACGACCGCGAGGGCCAAGCCTACCGCATAGTCGATGGCAAAGCAGCGGCACTGATCGAATTTTTACCTGGCGTTTCAATCGATCAGCCCGATGAAGGCCAAGCCCGGGCGGTGGGCGCGGCGCTGGCCAGCATCCATAAGGCCGCTGGCGATTTTGCCGGATCGCGCGCCAATGATTTGGGCCCAGCCCAATGCCGAGCATTGCTGTCCCGATGCAATCGCAGCGATCTTGCTGCCATTGACCCCGGCCTGCCCGAGTTGATTGACCGCAGAATGGACGAAGTGGAGGCAGATTGGCCCGCACATCTCCCTCGCTCGATTATCCACGCTGATCTGTTTCCCGATAATGTTCTGATTTTGGAAGGGAAAGTCACCGGCCTGATCGATTTTTATTTCGCCTGCAACGATGTCACAGCCTACGATCTGGCTGTGACCCATGCGGCGTGGTGTTTCTCACCCGACGGCACAACATTCAGTGCTGATATTGGGCAAGCATTGATTGCCGGATATGAAGGCTTGCGGCCGCTCACTTCTGATGAGCGGGACGCGCTGCCTTTGCTCGCGCAAGCCGCTGCGATGCGCTTTGTGGCTACCCGCGCTTATGACTGGATCCACACCGCAGCCGATGCACTGGTGACGCGCAAGAACCCGATGGATTTCGTCAACCGGCTGAAGTTCTACGCAGAAGCGGGATCGTCCGCCTTTCAAGGACCCGCACAATCAGGCACGGCGACGTAAGATGAAACGCGTAGAAATTTTCACCGATGGCGCCTGCAAAGGCAATCCAGGCCCTGGCGGCTGGGGCGCGTTGCTGCGGCTCGGCGTGCATGAGAAAGAATTATCTGGGTCCGATCCCGATACCACCAACAACCGGATGGAAATGACCGCGGCGATCAAGGCACTGGAGGCACTGATCGAGCCATGCGAGGTCGATCTCTACTCAGACAGCAAATATGTGCTCGATGGTATGACCAAATGGGTCGAGGGCTGGAAGAAGCGCGGCTGGATCAATGCCAGCAAGAAACCCGTCCGCAATGCCGACCTGTGGCACGAACTCATCGCCGCGGCCGCAAAGCACCATATGCATTGGCACTGGGTCAAGGGGCACAATGGCCACCCGGAAAACGAACGGGTAGACCAGTTGGCGAGCGATCAGGCGGATTCGGTTCGCTAGATAAGGCCAGCACCTATTAAAAAAGGCGCGGCCTGCGACCGCGCCCTTTTCTCAAATTTAGATAGAATTCTGCCGATTAGGTCGTGGTATCAACCACTTCGGCGCCCGGGCCATTTTTCAGCACCGATTCAATCGCATTCTTCGCGCTTGCCTTGGAGGTGTAGCCTTCGGTCCACCAGATCGATTCCGAATTATAGACGAAATAGGATACGAACTCGCCTTTTTTGTTTTTGCGAATCTCGAAACGGTGAGCCATTTTCTGTTCTCCTCTGGAATAAACTCGAAGTCACATTAACCGATAAATCCAAAAAATCTAGCCAAAGCGTTCGGGTAGATATTTCGTAGTATCAATATGTTCGGTGCCAAGATCTGGCGAAGTGCCGAGTAATTGTGCCGCAGCCAAACCCGCGGCAGCGGGCGCGGTCTGGATGCCAAATCCGCCCTGCCCAGCAAACCAGAAAAAGTTGGGCTGGACCGGATCAAAACCGTAGACCGGCAGCCGATCAGGAGCAAAACTGCGCAGGCCTGCCCATTTGGTTTCGACCCGCTCTATTGTCCAATCCACAACACATTCGAACCGGTCTATGGCCTCGGCCACGGCCAATTCCTCGGGCGCTGCATCACACGGCGCGGATAGCTCTTCGTCATGCGGGCTGAGCCACAGGCGTCCATTTTCTGGCTTAAAGTAGAACCCGCCCGAAATATCAAGCACCAACGGCAAATCGGCATCAGGCACTGGGTCGGTTCTAAGCTGCACGACAGTGCGCCTCAGCGGCGAGATTCCTAGCTGGCGGCAGCCTGCCATCGCTGCAATATCATCCGCCCAAGCACCCGCCGCGTTGATCAATCGGTGTGCGCGGTATTGCCGGCCGTCATCGGTATCCAAAGTCCAAATGCCGCCAGCAGTCGTCGCACTGGTCAGCCGGGCCCGGCATTCTATTGCCGCCCTCGCAACTTTGCTTGCAGAAAGATAGAAGGCGTGGAGACCAGCCACATCGATGTCTGCACAAGCCGACTCCCAAATGCCATCGCACCATTCTGATCGCAATCCGGGTATTTTCGCCTGCAATGCGTGGGTATCCAACCGCTCGATGGTGACGCCGCTACCGCCGAACCTTTCCATAAAGCTATCGAGTTCGCCGCAATCCGAATTCCGACCAATATACAGAGCGCCGCGCTGATTGAGGAAGCCATGTTCGCGCAGAAAAAAGCCTGATGCGAGCGTGAGCGGAACAATTTCGGGGCCGCCATAACATTCTTCCCAAAACGCGGCAGACCGGCCGGTCGCGTGATAGCCGGGCTGATCTTCGGCTTCGAGCACCAGAACCGACGCATAGGGCGCGAGTTCTGCCGCGAGGCTGGCCCCCGCCATACCTGCGCCGACTATCGCAAAATCATAGGTCTTCTCGGTCATGGCTTGCTTCAGGCCTCAGGCCGTAACCCGCGCAAGGAAATCAGATATTGCGGCCATTGCCCGGTCACGCACCGGGTCCACTTCACGCAATATTTCATGATGCGCTTCGTCTCCGAAAGCCAAGAGTTCCCCGCGGGGAAGCCGCTCAGCAGCGCGTTCAATAGCGCGGATATCCACCAGCTTGTCGTTTGACGCTGCGATCAAAAAGACCGGTGTGGTCACTTTCTCAAGCATCCCTTTGCTATCAAGCACACGCATCGAGGCATATGCGCGTTCGACCCAGTTCCAGCTGCCCGGCCCCATCACCAGCTCCGGACGCTTCTCGCGCCAGAAGATTTCATCGGCATAACGGTCCGGATCATGCGTCAGCAAATCGATTCGCCCGACCGGCATTTCTCCCGGCTTCTCGCTCCATTTCCATGCTTGCCGGGCCGGATCGCCCAAATGTTTCATCACCCGGGCCAAACCATGCATAATCGGGACCGGCAGAATGTTGCCGGTAAATCCAAGCATCGGCGCGGACAGCACCATCGCGTCTGGGTCAACCCGTGCCTCGGCAAGCCCGCGAAGCACCAGATGGCCGCCCATTGAATGGCCCATCAAAACATGCGGTCCAGGGGTCGAAACCTTCCAATCGAGCCAGAATGCGGCCAGATCATCAATCCATTGAGAAAAATCTTCGATGTGCCCGGTAACAGGGTCTTTACCCAATCTGCCGGACCCGGCCTGCCCGCGCCAATCAGCCGCTGTGACCCGCCAACCGGCCCGATGCCATTGATCCAATGCCTCAAGATACTTCTCATATGCATCCCCCCTACCGGGGAAAAACAATATTGAACCCAATGGCTTGTCCAGTGCGCCGGGCCAATCAATACGGCGGATTGGAGCGCCATCAGGCGCTGTCCAATGCGACTCCCTGGCAGCCGCAGGGATTGACCGGCGGTCGAACAAAGATGCCAAACCAACAGGGTTCACACCGTCTTTTTGGGCGTGGATAATAGCGTCCTCCTGCGCTTGGTTACTTTTTGGTAAGCCATGGGCTGTAGCACCAGAGTTTCTAAGGGACCTTTGGGGGCAATAATGCTAGGCGAATATTTCCAATACGGGCTGCTTGTTGCATTGGCAATCGCGCTGCTCACAGCCGCATTTACCGATTTCCGGCGCAGGCAGATCGACAATTGGCTCAATGGCGGCATCCTTTTGGCTGCACCGCTTTGGTGGTGGGCCAGCGGATTGTCGCTCTGGCCGGGCGTTGCCTTGCAACTGGGTGTGGCGCTTGCCGCCTTCATTGTTCTCGCCGGACTCTTCGCTCTGCGCGCAATGGGCGGCGGTGACGTCAAGCTACTGACCGCGCTCGCACTTTGGATCGAGCCGACCTGGTTCCTCAAACTTCTAATCGTGATGGCGCTGGTTGGCGGCGTGCTGACCATCGTGATGGGTACGTGGCACGTAATGCGCCGCAACCGCGACCGTTTGGCGATCCCATATGGCGTCGCGATTTCTGCCGCAGGCCTGTGGGTTCTGGGGACGCATTATTTTCCTTCCGCCGGAATCGCAATTTCGGCTGGGTGAACCCGATTTTAACCATTGAAGTCGTAACCACGTTTTTAACGACAACTTTTTAACAAATGCCCGCGTTTCTACCGGGCCGAATAGGGGGCTAGATTAGCCATGGACAGGAAAAAGCTGGTTCTGCTGCTGGGCGCTCTGATCATCGCGATCGGAACGGCATTGGCTGCACGGAGCATGTTTGCCGGGGCATCTGCCCCTCAGGCGGAGGCCGCTGCGCCAGTGCCTAAAGGACCGAAAGTTCTGGTCGCCCAGCGCGGCCTGCCGGTCGGCACGATCATCACAGCTGATGCAATCAGTTACCAGATGTGGCCAGAAGAGCTTGTCCAGGATGCCTATTTCATCGACGGCGAATCGGATGTCTCCCAGCTTATCGGTACCGTGGTTCGTCACCAGATCACTGCAGGCGAGCCGGTAACCCAAGGTTCGCTGGTTAAACCCGGTGATCGCGGCTTCCTCGCAGCGGCTCTCGGCCCTGGCATGCGCGCTGTGACAGTGCCCGTTTCGGCCAAAACCGGTGTGGGCGGCTTCGTCTTCCCGGGAGACCGCGTCGATCTCGTCCTGACCCAGACGGTCAAGGGCGAAGGCGAAGCGCTGAAAGCGTCGGAAACTATCCTTAGTAACCTTCGCGTTCTCGCAACCGACCAGTCCACCACGCAGGAAACCAACGAAGCCGGTAACACCGTTGTCCGCGCCTTCCGCACCGTTACTCTTGAAGTGACCCCGCGGATTGCGGAAAAGGTTGCCGTTGCCCAAACTATCGGCACGCTGAGCCTTTCGCTCCGTTCGATTGCCGACAATCAGGGCGAACTTGAAAAGGCACTTGCGTCGGGCAATGTCAAAGTTCCTGACAATGCAACACCCGAACAAGAAGAAGCCCTACTGCGTGCTGCAATGTCCCGCCCGATCGATAAGGCTGGCACTTACAGCACAGGCGGTGATGTATCGCGCTTCCAACGCAGCTCAATGCCCGCACAGGGTGGCGGCGCCAAGGAAGCACCAGCAGCAGCACCCCCTGCGATGGGTGTGCAGAGCGAAGCGAAACCATCAGGACCCTCTGTCCGGGTAACGCGCGGCAAGAGCACTGTCGAAGTGCCGGTTGCTGCGGGCCCTGGCGCAATGGTCAAACAATCCGCGCGCGGCGTGAAGAGCGGCGGGGAAATCCTTCCCATCGCTGGCGCAACGATACGGTGAGGCGATCATGAATAATTCAACCAAGTTTTCCGATCTTTGCAGCCTCCCGGCCGCAAGTGTTCAACCAAGGGGCAAGACCATGAAACGTCGCCTAACTGCTACATTATTGATGGCTGGCATGGTCGTTGCACCACTTGCCGGATTGCCTGCAAGCACTGCCAATGCGCAATCAGTGGTCAACCCTTCGCAAACGGTCGTCCTTTCTATCGGCCGCGGTCAATTGATCAACGTGCCAGGCGCGATGGCCGATGTGTTCGTCGCCGATGAAAATGTCGCGGATGTTCAGGTCAAATCGCAGCGCCAGCTATATGTCTTCGGCAAGGCCGGCGGTGAAACCACAATTTACGCCAGTAATGCCGGTGGCGATATTATCTGGTCTGCCAATGTCCGCGTCGGTTCCAACCTTGACAGCGTTGACCAGATGCTGACCTTGGCAATGCCAGAGGCGAAAATTAGCGTCTCCACCATGGGCACCAACACTGTGTTGTTGACCGGCACTGTCGCGGCACCGGAAGATGCATCGGAAGCCGAGCGGCTTGTCCAAGCCTTCGTCGGTGAAGATGCAAACGTCATCAGCCGCCTGAAAATGGCGACACCGCTGCAGGTCAACCTGCGCGTCCGTTTCGCTGAAGTGAGCCGGTCGCTGGTTCGCCAGATTGGTGCAAACCTCGTTAGCGCTGACCAAAGCAATGGCTTTCAGTTTGGCGTTGGTGCTGGTGGTTCGGGTGCAATCTCGCAATATAATCCAGGCGGTGCTTTGGGCACGGGTGTTACTGCCGGTGCTGCCGGAACCTCGGTTGTAAAAGCAACCGGCGGTGGCGCAACCATCGCAGGCTTCGGCAAATTGCTGGGTCTGGATTTGGGCAGTGCGCTTGACCTTGCCGAAACCGATGGCTTGGTAACCACGCTCGCACAGCCGAATTTGACGGCATTGTCGGGGGAAACTGCCAATTTCCTTGCTGGCGGCGAATTTCCGATCCCGACCAGTCAGGGGCTCGGCACCACCGCAATCGAATATCGCAAATACGGAGTCAGCCTTTCCTATACGCCGACAGTATTGGCAAATGGCCGGATTTCGATTCGGGTGCTGCCCGAAGTTTCCGAATTGTCGAGCGCAGGCGCAGTGACACTGAACGGTTTTGAAGTGCCCGCACTGACAATCCGCCGGGCAGAAACAACGGTCGAACTCGGCTCAGGTCAAAGCTTCATGATCGCAGGTTTGATGAGCAACAACGCACAGCAGACCATCGATAAAGCCCCCGGACTTGGCGATGTGCCGATCCTTGGCAATCTGTTCCGTTCGCGGTCTTTCCGTAAGGGCGAAACCGAACTGGTCATTGTGGTCACACCGTATTTGGTGAAACCGGTCAACGATAGCGATATCAAATTGCCAACCGACGGTTTCCGCGCGGCAAGCGAGGCTGATAGCCTGTTCGGCTATCAAAACCATTCGAGCGAAAGCGGTGCAACCCGTCCGGTTCCAACCGCAAAAGACCCGTCGGCACCGCCGCCCGCGATTTCGCGCATCGATCCGCAGGCTATCCTGCCATCCGATGCTCCTTCGCCAGGTAGCCGCGCCGATGCCATTGACAAAAACCGCAATTCCGAACGCCGCGCAGACGCAAGTGCTGCCCCCGGCTTCAGCCTCAAGTGAGAAAGGTGAAGATCATGCCTATTGCATCAACACGCAAACTAGCAGGCGTCCTCGCGCTTTCACTCGGGCTTACGCTCGGTGCCTGCGGCGGAATGCCGACCCATCGCGGTCTTGAAAGCCTCAATCAGCCAGTGGTTGACCGCACCAATTATACATTGGACGTCGCTGCCGGTGCAGGCGGTCTGTCCATTTCCGAACAGCAACGCGTTGCCGGTTGGTTTGAAGCGATGGACCTTCGTTATGGCGACCGCGTCGCGATCGACGATCCGATGATGAGTGCCGCAGCACGCGACGGCATCGCCAAATTGGCCGGACGCCACGGTATTTTGTTGCAGGATGGAGCGCCAATAACGGGCGGCTATGTCCAGCCCGGCAATCTCCGCGTCGTGCTGACTCGTTCGACCGCTAGCGTCCCCGGATGTCCCAATTGGTCGGCCAAATCGGACATGAATTACAACAACGCCACCAGCCCGGGTTACGGCTGCTCGATCAATGGCAATCTGGCGGCAATGATCGCCAACCCCGAAGATCTTATCAAGGGTCAGGAAGGAACCGGGGAAACCGTGGTTTCAACCTCTAACAAGGCGATCAACAGTTATCGCACCCAAGCGCCAACTGGCGAAGGCGGCCTGACGAAACCAGCAACCGGCGGAGGACAATAAGTCATGAATGCTCCTTGGAAACCAGGCGCTGCGGGCAAACGCGATCCTTTCGCGGCCTTCATTTGCGACGAGACTGCTCTGGACTCATTGCGTCCGGTAGTGATCGAAATGGGCTGGCAGCCCGAGAAATGCGCGAAAGGCGGACTTCGTAACGCTGTCCAATCGCTCTCGGTTGCGGCAAGCCCGAATATTCTAATGGTCGATCTGTCCGAAAGCGGTGATCCGCTGAACGACATCAATGCGCTGGCAGAAGTGTGCGAACCGGGAACGGTCGTGATTGCAATCGGCCAGGTTAATGATGTGCGGCTGTACCGCGATCTGCTCGGCAGCGGGATTCACGATTACTTGCTGAAGCCGCTTTCGGCAGGCCAGCTTCGCGACTCGCTCAATCAGGCGCAGGCAGTGTTCTCTGCACCGCGTTCGAGCGATCCAGATGCTGCAAAACGCCACGTCTCGACCGCAGTGGTCGGTACACGCGGCGGCGTCGGTGCCTCTATGCTGGCGACCTCGCTGGCGTGGAATTTCAGCACCGATCACAAGCTTCCAACTGCCTTGCTCGATCTCGATGTCCATTTTGGCACGGGCGCTCTGGCTTTGGATCTGGAACCGGGCCGCGGCCTGACCGATGCGATTGACAACCCCAGCCGGATTGACGGCCTGTTCATCGAACGTGCGATGATCCGTGCGAATGATAATCTGGCCATCCTGTCAGCTGAGGCGCCGATCAATTCGCCGCTCATGACTGATGGTTCGGCGTTCATCCAACTGGAGGAAGAGTTCCGTCAGGCGTTTGAAATGACGATGATCGATCTGCCGCGCAATATGCTGATCAACTTCCCGCATTTGCTGGCAGATGTGAATGTCGTTGTGCTGGCAACGGAGATGACACTGGCTTCGGCGCGCGATACGATCCGCATCCTGAGCTGGCTCAAAACCAATGCGCCGCACGCACAGCCGTTGATTGTGGCCAATAAGGTTCAGGCAAGTCTTGCGGAAATCAGCAAATCCGATTTCGAAGCGTCAATCGAACGCAAGATCGATTTCTCGATCCCGTATGACCTCAAATCTGCAACCAATGCGGCTAAGCTGGGCCAGACCTTTGTCGATGCCAATCGTTCAAGCAAGGCGAGCGGTGTCGTAAGGCAACTGGCCGAACGTATCCTTGGTGCAACCGAGGAAGTCGCAGAAAATGCTGCGCCAGCGAAAAAGTCGCTTCTCGGCAGCTTCGACCTGAAATCACTGATGGCCAAAAAAGACAAAAAGACTTCGGTTCCGGCTGAGTGAAGCCATCGATAGGCCGCGCTCAGATTTTGGGCGCGGCCACCCTGAATGATGCGTGTCAGCCCCGGCACCAAAGTAGGAAAGGCAGGCAAATAGTATGAACATTATTCAACTCCTGCTGACAAGCTGCGGGCTTATGGCCCTGATGGTTATCGGTTATTCACTGATGACCGGACCTTCTGCCACCAAGGAAAGTCAGCGCCGGATTCAGGCTCTGCGCTATCGCCATTCGCAAAGCACGGACACCAAAGTTGAATCGCAGCTTAAAAAGGCGATCGCATCGCGCAAGCCGAAGCGGCATCAAGTTGCGGGATCTGCCTCACGCGTTGACGCGCTCGCTATGCGGCTCGACCGCTCGGGCAAAGGCTGGTCGATCAGCCAGTATGCTTATTCCTCGCTCGGTCTCGGGCTGGGTATTGCGGTGCTTATCTACCTCAAATCAGGCGCAGCATTGCTGTCGCTCGGAGTCGGACTGCTAATCGGCGCCGGCCTGCCTCACTTGGTTGTGAACTTTTTCATCAAAAAGCGGACCGGTGCTTTCAATGCGAAATTTCCCGATGCGATCGAATTGCTGGTGCGCGGCCTACGCTCCGGCTTGCCGGTAACTGAAACGCTTTCGGTCGTTGCTCAGGAATTGCCCGGTCCGGTTGGACAGGAATTCAAGGGCATTGTGGAGCGGATCAGAATTGGCCGCACAATGGAGGAATCGCTTCAGGAAACCGCCGACAGGCTGGGAATTCCCGAATTCAACTTCTTCTGTATTACATTGGCCATCCAGCGAGAAACTGGCGGCAACCTAGCGGAAACCTTGACCAACCTGGCCGATGTGCTGCGCAAACGTTCACAGATGAAGCTGAAGATCCGCGCAATGAGCTCGGAATCCAAAGCCTCTGCCTACATCGTTGGCGCACTGCCTTTCATCGTGTTTATTATGATCTACTGGATCAATCCGACCTATATCGGCGGGTTTTTCAGCGAAGATCGACTGATCGTGGCTGGCCTTGGCGGCCTGACATGGATGGGCATCGGCGCGTTTATTATGGCCAAAATGGTCAGCTTCGAGATCTGAGTGAGGACGGATAGATATGCTTAACCAATCTCCCGGACCCACCCTGCTTGGCGTCGACGTTATTCTCGTCGGCACCATTCTGGCTGGCCTTGCTGCTCTGGCAGTAGTGTTCGCAATTTACGCGGCAGTCACGATTTCCGACCCGATGGCGAAGCGTGTCAAAGCGCTCAATTCGCGCCGTGAGGAACTGAAAGCCGGGATTGTCACCGCGACTGCTAAAAAACGCACCAGCCTTGTTCGCAAGACCGAAGGCACGGAAAAAATGAAGGACACTCTGCGCGGGATGAAAGTCCTGCAGCAGAGCCAGATCAACACCATCCAGCAAAAGCTGGCGCATGCTGGTTACCGAAACAAGGAACTTGCGGTTCTGATCATCGGTGCACGGCTGGTGCTGCCGATTGTCCTTGGCGCGCTTGGCTTCCTGATGATCTATGTGATCGACTATTTCCCTGACTGGGGC
>JBATLU010000309.1:0-14902 GCA_049289475.1 Pontixanthobacter sp.
CCTGAGAATAGTCGGCGCTGGCCACTTTGCCATCGGCCATCTGGCTAGGCAATATGGGGAATATCTCATTTGACCCGAAGCGCGCATTCCTCGATCCATGGAACACACATTCAACCATTCTCATCCGCCCCTGCACTATCAGCAAAATCGGTTGGTTCGCTGCTCGATAGCGGCTTTTGTCGCGGCGGCAATTTTTCCGCTGCCGACCACGGCATTGGCAAAGGACGGCCCGCCAACGGCCCAAGCTGGAATGGCGGTGCTTGCTTCGGCGGCCAGCAATACGGCGGACCAGAAGCCGCAAAAGAATAACCGCCGCAATAAGCGTGATCAACCGATCGACCTCGCGAGCCTACCGGGCTATGCCTTGCTCGCTGACGGGATCGCAGCGTTGACCAATGGTCAGGATGACGCCGCAATTGCGCAATTGTCCGAATTGGTATCGCGCCAGCCGCAAGCGGGGCAAAATCAGATATTGTTGGCGCTCGCCTATCATCTGGCTGCCGAACGCAGTCCTGATAAAATTGATCTGGCACTGGCCGGATATGATCTCGCGATGCGTGCAGAGCCGGGGCAATATTGGCCAGCTGCTCTGGCTGGCCGCGCTGCCTATGACCAGAACCGCTTTGGTGATGCGCTCAACCATTTTTCGCGCGCATTGTTGCTGCGGCCGAACGATGAACGCTTGCTCGGCGCGGTGGCGGCCAGTGCCTATCTCAGCGGTGATATCATCCTGGCTGATATGGCCGCGGACAAGGCGCTGGTGCAAAATTCCAACGCTGGGGCAGCTTTGCTCACGCTCGGCGCAGTTGCTGCGATGGCCAATGGCCGCGGTGTCCATGCTAATGAGCTTGCCGACCGGCTCACTGCGCTGGATCCTGCAGCTGCGGCGCAATTGCGCGGGCGGCTGACGCAAATTGCGCAAACCAATGCGGTTGATGATCTGGCTGAGTTTTCTGGCACGACCGGGGACGATCAGGGGTTTTCCAGCGCGCCCGATCAAATTTCGGTCGATGTCGCGATTATCCTGTCACAAAACACCAAGCGCGAGCGCAACGGGTTCAACCTGCTCGACGGGCTGCAATTGCAATATGGTGCCAATCGCAATTCATCACGCCAGTTTGATCAGGCCGGCGGCGCGCCCGGATCCAGCAATTATCAGCGGGTGATTACCACGTCGATTTCGGTGCCGCAGCTGAACTACAACCTCAATCTGTTCAATCGCGGCGGGCAGTATTACTCGGTAGTCGCGCGGCCCCAGTTGACGGCCTATCGCGGTGAGGAAAGCGAGTTTTTCATCGGCCGGTCATTGCGTGTGGCAGTGGGCGGAATCAATCTGGGTTCGCTCGAGCAGATTGACATCGGGATCGAGATGAAGGTCACCCCGTTGGAGATCACTTCAACCGGCACCAAGGTGCGGATCGAAACCGGACGCAGCTTCCTCACCGCCGATCCCGCGGGTACTTTCAACGAAGCGCTGACAATGTTCCGCCAGAAAGTCGCCGCGACCGCCGAAGTGCGCTTTGGCGAGACGTTGGTGCTTTCGGGCCTCAGCGAAACAGTCGATGACGCGACTTTTTCCAAGACACCAATTTTGGGCGACATACCGCTCATTGGCAATGCCTTTAACGAGCGCAACCGGTTGCAGCGCAGGGATAGTGTGATCATCCTGCTCACTCCAACCCGGCCGATGGCACTGCCCGGCCGGGCTTGGGCGCGGACCGACCATGTCGCACGGCTGGCGCAGCTTTGGACCAGCGTGATTGACCCGATGAGCAATGCAGACGCCGTCGCCGAACGGCTGAGCCACAACCGCAGCTTCACCCGCATGACCCGCAACGATGTCGTCATGCCTTTCCCCGACGCGCGGACAGCAGCCCGCGAAATGATCGCCGAAATAGCGAAACGCTAAACCCCAGCAAAAGGATCGCTACCATGAACAAATTTTGTCTGCCCATTTCTGTCGCTCTGATCGCTAGTTTGGCATCGACCCCCGCGTTCGGGCAAACCCCGATCCGGAAACCGTCGCTACAACGCGCCACGACGGCGACGGCCACACCGGACCTAGAGGTGCGCGCAATCAGTCCCGACGCGATGAGGCGGCTGGATCCGATCAAGCAACGCTATGACCTACAAATCACGCAGGCTTTCAAAGACAACCCGTCGCTCAAGGCAGCGATGGAGGCCGATTTAAAAGCGGTGGACCAACAAAAGGATCCGGCCCGCAAACGCCAGATGATCGCGGCCTATCAGCGCAAATTTGGGCCCCAGTATCAACAACTATTGGCCGAGGGCAATGTCAGCCTTTCGGCGATGGCGCGCGACTTCGGCAGCGCCCTGCCCGAAATTAACTTCAGCGTCAGCAAGGGATTGACCCTGATCGCACTGCCCAAAGCCGGCGCCAGCCTGGGCAGTGCAACGACCCAGTCGACCGGCACTTCGTCGTCGCTCACACGCGCCCCAACCGAAGTGCGGACGATCACCGGTCCCGACTATCAGTTCCGCCGCGATGGCAATTGTTTTGCCGTGTCGGGCAGCGAAGTTGTCCATTCGGGTGGCTATCTGAAGGCATCGGCAACGGCCTTGGAAGCGGGCGAGTGCTTTGCCAATGGCAGCCTGGCCTATGAATTCACCGTATCCGAAGGTCAGCAGGTCGAAGTCGTGCTGACCTATGATCTGGTCAGCGATTCAACATCGGTGGGCTTGCTGGGATTTGCCTCATCAAGGGCGTCCAGCGGCGTGACGCTGCTGAAAGGTACAATCATCGGGCGCACCGATGACTTTCCAGGGTCACTCAGCGACATTCTGTCCTGCGACAGCTTCGCGCCACTTTTGATGGCCGATGCCCGCGACTGCGACGTCGAAAACGCACGGCGCACCATCACCATCACCAGCCCAGGCAACTATGTGCTGCGGTCGCGGAGTAATGTTTTTGTGCTGGCCGGCGGTGTTGTCGCTGGGACCAGCGGCACAGGTGAAGTCAAGAAATTGCGCGCGACGCTGACTTTCCGTCCCAAATAGCGCGGTAGCGCGGCGGCGCAGACCGGCCGGGCAACATGAAATTCCAGGGAACGGCATTCGGTCGGATCCCAAGGTCGCAACTCACTGCAATGAATAGGAAAGGTATAACCGATGAAGAATTACCTCCTCTGCGCGGTCGCTCTGGCGGCGGTCGGCACGATACCGCTCGAAGCGGCGCAGGCACAACTGAAACCCAGCACCACGGTCAAAACGCCCCTGTCCAGGCCTGCCCCGGTCAGGCCGATCGAAATGCCGAGCCTGAAGCCGCCAGCACCGCCAGCACCGCCAGTGAAGCCGACCCGCAATGCTCTGGTAATCATTCTGGAAAACGGCGGCATTGTCAAAAATCTTGATCCGGCGCTTCAAGCTAGACTGAATACCACCGTTACCTTTGCCAAATGCGGGAACTTCGATTTTCCGATGAAGCAGGGTGAGGATATCGGCAGAATGCTGAACAGGCTTGCAGGACAGATCAGCACCAATGCGGACTGCATCAACCCCTTTGCCTGGCGGTTCACGACTATGAAACTGTCCGACTGGGTCGATGAGCAAACCGACAAGATGCTGGAAGACACCATCAAAGGCGGCAATTCCATCATCGCGACGCAGCGGCGATATGATCATGTCGCCATTTTGGAAGATCGTGATGCGACCCCCAGCGTTGTTTTAGCCAGGATGAAACAGCTCGCGCCAAACTATGTGCTGGATGTTCATGTGCTCACGCACGGTGACGTGGAACAGTTCATTGGTTATCGCGGCGCGAGCTTCGATGACAACAATTTCTTTGGCATCTTGCGCAACGAACAACGCGCCAACAAACCGATGTTCATTCGCGCCGTTTACCAGATGAACTGCAGTTCAGGAACGCTAAAGGACAATTGGGAATCCGTGGGCGCAGAGGCGGTTAACGGCACCAATGGAGCGGCGCTGAACAGCATGCCTTGGCAGTATTTCCACTTCATGGGCAATTGGATCAATGACCGCGACAGCTTTGCGACGTCGACCATGACGGCCACGGACGAGGCTGCCTTCTACACCACGCCGATCTATACCGTGCTTGGGATGTTGCCGAAGGTCAATGAAAGCAGGCTGACGCTGTCACCCGGATCGAATGGCGGATTGAAGGTCGATTGATCGATCATATCCACGTTCCCATTTTTTGACGAAGGAGCAAAGTGATGGCGAAGATTATGTCCCTTTTGCGCGCAGCAATACTGGCATTCGGCTTGGGCTCGGTAGCCTTCGCCTCGCCAGCACAAGCCGAATGGGAATCGGTTTATTCAGCGGCAGGTATTTCAACTCAACGCAGTTGTCGTGTCGACCAAAATCAGGGTGATGCCTTGATCCGAAATACGC
Organism: Pontixanthobacter sp.; assembly: GCA_049289475.1. GTDB lineage: Bacteria > Pseudomonadota > Alphaproteobacteria > Sphingomonadales > Sphingomonadaceae > Pontixanthobacter. Next base: position 4,375 of record JBATLU010000309.1, read on the forward strand.
CGGGGCGGCGTTTGAGGATCGCAGGCGGCGCGCGGGTGTTCTTCGAGATTTATGGGCATGGGATAGACAATAAGTCGCCCGACCGGCTGAGCAACAGCAGCCTTGGTGATCCGACCATTTATCAACGCACAACGGGCAGCGTGAATGCGCGCAACCGCTGCGGGGCGATCGGATCGGTGCGGGTCGATTTTCAGCCGCGCACCGTGACACGCGATACCAATGTTGATCTTTTAATCGGCGATGAGCGCATTGCGCTAACAATCATTGCGCGCGATCAATTTGCGCGTTTTGGCTGGCTGGACGAATCCGTCTCGCGCGGCGTGGTTCCGGCTGGCTCCAGACCGGCGATCCCACTCCCTCCGGCGGCTCCGTCACCCACCGTACGGGTCGACCGGGCAGATTGCGATCCAGGAGCAGCGGGGGCCTGCGCTCCGGCCACTGGTGTCATCGTTATAGGGGGCGTTGATGCTGGCCGCTCTAACGGGCGGAGAGTATTTGCCGATAGCCTGTCAAAATGCATCGCTCCCCAGGGCGGCCGAACTGAATTGTCGGATGACAGCCTTACGATAACCCTACCCGATCAACGATTGGGTGCGGTGGCCAATTGCTGGAGCAAATATTCGCCAGCGCGCGCAGTCGTGCTGCTTGATCGTCCCGATCTTGGCGGCGAGTCTCCCAGCGGAGTTACCGCTTTGGTTGCAGGCGGCGATCGTGATCTGCGGACCCGGATTGATAGCAATGATGATGAAGTGGTGCTGGCTTTTGTGGACACGGATTTGCTGCGAAATATGACCGGTTCGCGCCGGTTCCAGATTGTTGCGAGCAGTCTGGCTAACCAGAGAAAGTCATTGTTTCTGACGGTTCAGTCGGAAATTCCCTTTGGAGTCGAGCGAATTGAACTGCCGGTCAATCTTAACCCGCCTGCCCGACCTGCGGTAGGTCGCTTGCAAGCCCGAGGCGCACAACCTCCGACCATCAACCCGCGCATCATTTTGACAAATGCTGGGGAGGCGCGGCAGCAGTTTGCGTGGAAAATATTTGCCGCGCAGACTGGTAACCCGCCAGCTAATCGGTGCTTTGCGGAGATCGATGGGTTGGTATCTCCAAACGTCGGTGCAACAAATATCAGCGTGGCGCTGCGACCAGCGGCGAATGCAACCTGCTCGGGGAAGCGTTATCGTTTCTCTGCAGCCCCGGCGGGCCGCGACGGAGTGGCGCTCTATACCAAGAGCATCGATCTCACGCTGCCCTGATCAGCCCCGGACTTGACGTCCAAATTTGAAGGATCGAGTGATGACAACGCAAATAAAGAACTGTGTATTGGTCTTGCTGACCGCCGGGATCCTGGCCAGCGGTGCCCATGCCAATAGCGCTGACGACAATTCCAGCACTTTGCGCACCGATATCGTCCGGCTGCAGGCTGACGTCGCGCAATTGCGCACTGAACTAGCCAGTCTGGAGCAGCAAGCGGGCGTGAACGGGCCGGAATATCGGATTGGCTCGACTGCCAACCGCCGGGTCGAAGTCCGAGGCACATATGGATCGATCACGATCGACAAAGAGGGGATTGCAATCCAAGCCGACAAAATACGCTTGAACGGCAAGGCAATCACCGTCGATGCGTCGCGAACTTTCGAAGCGAATGCGGATGCAATTTTGTTCAACAGCCGGAGCTTTCAGCAGAAAGGCGATGGCGACCTGACCCTGAAAGGCAAAGCAATCCGGCAAAATTGATGCTGGGTCGAGATGTGATTTCAGAATGTTACCTTTCGGATTCAATCGAAAGAAATCGGTGGAAGCAACTACTTCAGGAAACGCTGAAAACCAATTTGCTAGACTATATTGGGGGCGCCGCGGAAGGCTATACCGCTTTATTTCGAGCTTGCCGCCCGTGTTCCGTTGTCTCAGCCCGCAATGGATATGATCAGGCAGTTGCCGAAGCTTGCGGGGTGTCCGTACCTTCTACCAAACCCGAAAACTCTCAAGCCGTATTCGGATATTAAAAGGGGCTGGGAGGCGGCTTGTAAGCTGGCTGGGTTCGAAGATGTCCACCCTCACGACTTGCGGCCTACAGCATGCTCGTGGATGATCGCGGCGGGCGTGGACATCTACACCGTCGGGAAAGTGGTAGGTCATCAATCGATCGCTTCAAACCCGCGCTATGCCCACCTAGCGGACGACAAGCTAATGGCAGCCGTTGATGCTGGCGCATCCAAGCTGGACCTCAGCTGGTCGAAGGGTATTTAGCAGTAACCGAACGGGACCTGGTCGAGATTCCAGAAATGGGAGCTTGGTCCGGTCCGAGTTTGCTTATTATTTCTTGTCTTCGTTACGATAGCGGAACGTCTGCTTTTGGGTTGGTTGATTGAAAAGCTAAACGTCCGAAATTGGGGTGGATAAATCCTGAACTCAGCGCAGTTTGGGAACCGCGTGGGTCGTTGGCAAAACGAAAACCACGCTCAATACTAAGTTAATGATAATAAACGGCTTTGCCCAAATCATCCTATGCTTTGGTAATGACGAGGCCGGGAGTTCAATTCTCCCTAGCAGAACCAGTCCTTCCGCTTAGTGTGAAACGGTTCCCTGCGGGGACGCGCAAAGCTTGGCGGCACATAGGCCGCCCCATACCATCACATCATAGGTCATCACATCATAGGCCATCACATCATACCGCCAAGTCCTAGCCCATCGCTTCTAGCACATCCTCCAGCCGCGCAGGGTCGCCCAAAGCGATGACATCGGCCCCGCCATCCTTGGCGCTATCGGCGTCGAGCGGGTTGCCTTGCCAGTCGGCCATGATCCCGCCAGCACCCTCCACCACCGGCACCAGCGCGGCATAATCGAAGATTTTCAGCCCTGCCTCGCAGACAATGTCGAGATGTCCCGAAGCAAGTAGGCCGTAATTGTAACAATCGCCGCCATAGACAATCATGCCCTGCCGTTTGTCGCCGCCAACCGCCTTGGCCACTGCCATATAGGCATCTACCTGTTCGCCGGAGAAATAATGCGGGCTGCTGGTCGCCAGTTTGGCATCGTCCAGCGAAGGGCACGGTGCGGTGCGGACCGGTTTGCCGTTGAAAATGGTGCCCTTGCCGATCTGGCCAATCCATCGCTCGCCCGCAATCGGCTGATCGATAATGCCCAGCACCGGCCAGCCATCCTGCATCAGCGCAATCAGCGTGCCAAAGATGGGCCTTCCGGCCATAAAGCTGATCGTTCCGTCAATCGGATCCAGCACCCATTGGCGGCCCGATCCTGCGTTGTGCAGGCCGAATTCTTCGCCGATGATTCCGTCCTCGGGTCGTTCAGCCTCGAGAATGGCGCGCATCGCGGTCTCTGCGGCGTGGTCTGCTTCGGTAACCGGGCTGTGATCGTCTTTGGTGTGCTTGCCATATCCGGCGCGGAACAGCGGGCGGATCGCTTGTCCGGCAGCCTCGGCAAGCCGCTCTGCCAATATGATGTCTTTGCTCAAATCCATCCGCGCACTTTGCGGCGGCAATGGTTGCGGTCAAGCAGGAAATGTCTGAAGGGGCTTGTCAAATGTGGTCATTGCCATAGAGCAATGCGAAAGAATATGTCGCACAATAAGATCACAGGGCTGACGCCGTAAAATGACCGGGTTGTTGCACAATGCGTAGGGAAGATGCCGAAGGGCATGACGGGAAAGTCCTGCTCCCAAGGACAGGAATGACCAAAGACGGAGTGCCGCTGGCGCTGAACCGTCCACCTGCGCCCGACCTCGAACCATGGCTTGGGCGGGTTATGGTGGCCATCGCCGATGCACCCGCCGAAGCGGTCAACAACGGTTGGCTGTGCAATGATGCGGCCTATATCAGGACTGCGATCGGCGTCGACTGGAGCGTTGAAACGGCTGACGGACGGCTCGATATTCGCGACGACACATTCCTGTGCGGTCAGCATTCAAAATCGATGCCGCTGCGCTATGTCGGCGGCATCAAAGTATCCGGCGTGATGCTGCGACCCGGTTCAATCAACGCGCTGTGGGGCATCGAAGACGGGTCGTTGATCGACCGGATTATACCTCAGTTCGAGCGGTGCGAGATAACCACGCTCTATAAGCAAGGCGTGAGCCCTGAGGCGTGGCTGCTGGCGATTGAAGACTGGTTCCGCTATTACATCTCCAGACACGGAATCGCTCCGCCTGATCGGCTGTCGCAGAAATTCGAAGTCGCCTGCTTTGCCGATCCCAACCAGTCGATCACCGATTTTGCCGATGAAAATGGCGTCACCGCACGCACTTTGCAGCGTATTATCAAGCGGGATTTCGGCTTAACTCCTAAACAAGTGATGCGCCGTGCTCGAACACTTGATCTGGCCGCGAGGCTGTGCGGAGTCGCCGACGAAAACGAGGAAGAAGAAATTTACCTGCGGTTCTTCGACCAGTCGCACCAGATCCGCGAATTTATCGCCTTTTTCGACAAGACCCCGCGCGAATTTTTGAAAAGCCGCAACAGTCTGCTGACGCTCAGTCTGGAAATTCGACAGGCACGGCGGCTCGAAATGCTCAACCGGATCGCGCCCGATGCCATCCGGCCGTGGATGCAGGAAGAATTTGTGCCCGCAATGGCCAGCGCCTGAACGCTTGCCGTGCGAGATGTCAGTCGAACAGCGAGCTGACCGAGCTTTCATCGGCAATCCTGCGCACCGCCTCGCCGATGAGCGGCGCAATTGTCAGGATGCGGATTTTCTTTGAATCTTTCGCCGCGTCGGTCGGCAGGATCGTGTCGGAAATCACCAGCTCGGTCATCGCCGAGGCGTCGATCCGTGCAACCGCACCGCCCGACAAGACGCCGTGGGTGATATAGGCCGCGACACTGGTTGCGCCCTGATCGAGCAGCGCCTGCGCGGCATTGCACAAGGTTCCACCCGAATCGACAATATCGTCAATCAGGATGCAATGGCGCCCGTTAACGTCGCCAATGATGTTCATCACTTCGGATTCGCCCGCCCGTTCGCGGCGCTTGTCAACGATGGCCAGCGGAGCGTTTTCCAGCCGTTTGGCAAGAGCGCGGGCGCGCACCACGCCGCCGACATCGGGCGAAACAACCATCAATTCCTGATCGCCGTAACGCGCTTGTATATCCGCCGCCATCACCGGCGCGGCATAGAGATTGTCGGTCGGGATATCGAAGAAGCCCTGAATCTGTCCGGCGTGCAGATCGACCGACAATACACGGTCGGCGCCCGCCTCGGTCATCAAATTGGCCACCAGCTTGGCCGAGATCGGCGTGCGCGGGCCGGGCTTTCGGTCTTGTCTGGCATAGCCGAAATACGGAACGACCGCAGTAATACGCCGCGCCGATGCACGGCGCAACGCATCGATGCAAATCAGCAATTCCATCAGATTGTCATTCGCGGGGAAGCTGGTCGACTGGACTACAAACACATCCTCGCCGCGCACATTCTCGTGAATCTCGACAAAAATCTCTTCGTCGGCAAAACGCCGCACGCTGACATCGCACAGCGGAATTTCGAGATAGGCAGCAACCGCGCGCGCAAGCGGCAAATTGGAATTGGCGGCCAAGATTTTCATGCAGATATCCCCGAACTGAGCACGATAGCAGAGCGATTCGTTGCAGAATGGCTTAGCGGTACACGCTGGCCTGCAACAGGTGCAGCATGGCCTTTTCCCAATCCGGTTGGTGCCAATACGGGCTGAAAACTGACCTTTTGGCCAGCCAGCCAGCCGAGCTACCCAAAATTAGCGGTGTTCGCCCCGGATCCAGCGCACCGTGCCCGAACTTGCGCGCATTACTACGCTTTCAGTGGTCATCACTCCGTCTCGCCGGCGCTTTACCCCGGCGAGCAGCGAGCCATCAGTCACGCCGGTTGCGGCAAAAATGCAGTCGCCGCTAGCAAGATCTTCCAGCTTATAAATCCGGTCGAGATCTTCGATCCCCCATTTGCGCGCGCGTGCGCGCTCATCATCATTGCGGAACACCAGCCGACCATTGAACTGACCGCCCACGCAGCGAAGCGCCGCTGCTGCCAGCACACCTTCGGGAGCGCCGCCCTGGCCCATATAAAGGTCGATCGAAGTGTCTTCGTTGGTGGTGGCAATCACCCCTGCAACATCACCATCGGGGATGAGCTGAATGCCGCAGCCAATTCCGCGCAGCTCTTCGATTATCGCGGCATGGCGCGGACGATCAAGCACGCAGACGATAATTTCATGCGGGGCAACGCCTTTGGCCTTGGCCACCGCTTCGACATTCTCGGTAACGCTTTTCTCAAGGCTGATCACACCTTCGGGATAGCCCGGGCCAACCGCAATCTTGTCCATATAGGTGTCGGGTGCGTTGAGCAGGCAGCCTTCTTCCGCAGCGGCGAGCACCGCCAGCGCATTCGGACCGGCCTTCGCAGTAATCGTTGTTCCTTCAAGCGGGTCGAGCGCGATGTCGATTTTTGGACCCTTGCCGGGAGCGCCGCCGACCTTTTCACCGATATAGAGCATCGGGGCTTCGTCGCGTTCACCTTCCCCGATCACTACCGTGCCATCCATGTAAAGTTCATCAAATGCCTCGCGCATGGCCTCGACCGCTGCAGCATCCGCCGCCTTTTCGTCGCCGCGCCCGATCAGTTTCGACGCCGCAATTGCCGCCGCTTCGGTCACACGCACCATTTCCAGCACCAGCACGCGGTCAAGAACCTTGCTCGGCGCGGTATCGATAATCTTGCCTTTTGGAGAAACGGTGTCGTTCATAATGAATTCAGTCCTTATAGCGTGTGTTGCGCTATCACGCCTGCTTGCGATAACGGAGCACGTGTAGCTTGGCGCTTAGACAGAGGGGGCCGGATTGTCGAGACGTGCTTCATACAGGCGTCAATTCATGCCCGAACTGCTGGGTCTTCTGGTGATGGCCTCGCTGGTTTTCACGGCTTCGCCAATCGCGGCGCAGCAGCAGGGCAGCACGACCGCCGAAAATGTTATTCAAGATGCGCGGGCAAGTTATGGGCCGCCTTCACCCAAGCCGAAGTGCGACACCGGACGCGGCGATGAAATTGTCGTTTGCGCCGAGGAACAGGAACAATCGCAGTTCCGCATCCGGTCTGACGATAAGGCAAAAGACGATTACGCGCGCGAGACAATGAATGCAGGAAACCCGCCGGCTCCCGATGTTGCCGGACCGGGGATATTTCGGGGCAAGGCAACGATGGGTTTTGGCTCCCCGCCACCGCCGGTCCTCATGATCGATTTTTCCGCGCTCCCCGATGCTCCGGAAGGGTCGGACGCAGACCGGATTTCAAAAGGCCTGCCGCCGCTCGACGAAACCCGCAGCAATGCTGCAACAACTGGGGCGGCGGACAATGACGCACCGCAATAGGCATTTGCCCGGCCTCGCATTGTTGTTGATGGTTTCCGTGCCTGACGCAGCCGTGTTGGCCCAGGAACTGGCACCTAGCGATTTGGTGATCGATATTCTGGTCCCCGTCCAAACCACGGACGAAGCAGACAGCGCGGGGGCCTGCAAAGCGGACCAAGGCGATACGGCCGAGGGTCCGGAAATCCTCGTTTGCGGCGAAGTTCCCGATGATTCAGCCTATTATTATAGCGGCAGCCGAGAAGCGGCGGAGGATCGCTATGCGGCAAGGACAGCTTTTGCCGGTGATGTCGCCACACCCGATGTTGCCGGACCGGGTATTTTCAGGGGTCCAGCAACGGTCGGCGGTCTGTGCGGCTTTATCTTCAATCCGTGCCCCGCGCCGCAAGCCTATCTGATCGACTTCACCACTTTGCCCGACACACCGGCCGGATCCGATGCCGACCGTATTGCCAAAGGCCTTGACCGATCGGACGATGATGACAGCGGTCCGCGGGCGCTGTCCGAATTTGAAAAGCAGGAACTGGGTCTGCCGCCAGCGCCGCTGCCGACATCGCCTTAATCACGGCCCTTAACTGCGAATAATTTTCATCACCAGCGGCGGCGCGGTTAGGCTGTCAGAATCGCGCAGCAGATCAATCGCCTTGCTGACGCAGCGTTCGGGTCCGTCGTGAGTTACCATCGCGACCAGAACTTCACCCCCATTATTGGCACGGCCCTGCTGGATAAGGCTTTCGATGGAAACCTCCGCATCGCGCATCGCGGCGGTAATTTCCGCAAGCACACCGGGCCTGTCGGTCACGGCGAAGCGCAGATAAGTCTGACCTGTCCGTTCGCCCGTTTCCGCGCGCTGCATCGGAATCAGTTGCGATGCCGGAACTGAAAACGGCGCGCCGATTTCACCGCGCGCAATATCGATCAGATCGGCTACCACCGCGCTTGCGGTCGGTCCTTGACCCGCGCCTGCGCCTTGAAACAGCAGGCGGCCGGAATAATTGCCCTCTGCCACCACCGCATTGGTGGCGCCTGTGACATGCGCGAGCGGGTGGTTCTTGGGGACAAGGCAAGGCTTGACTTCCTGCAGCAACGCCGGCGCGGCTCCGTCAGCAGCTTGCACATCGGCCATACCGATCAGGCGGATGACATAGCCTAGCGATTCGGCCTGCGCGATATCTTCCGCGCGCACCCGGGAGATACCCTCGCAGGCGACCGATTCGAAATCGACCTTCGCGCCAAAAGCAATCGCCGCAAGGATCGAAAGTTTGTGCGCTGCGTCAATCCCTTCGATATCGAAGGTGGGATCAGCTTCAGCGTAACCAAGCCGTTGGGCATCCGCCAGTGTCGAGCCGAAATCGGCACCGGTCGCCTCCATGGTCGAGAGGATGTAATTCGCAGTGCCGTTGAGAATACCGTAAATTTGCTCGATGGCATTGGCCGCTGCACCTTCGCGCAAGCCCTTGACCACAGGAATACCGCCCGCGACCGCTGCTTCGAATTTCAACGCGGACTGCTGCGTTTCAGCAGCAGCCGCCAGTTCGAGGCCGTGATGCGCGATCATCGCTTTGTTGGCAGTGACCAGGCCTTTCCCCGCAGCGATGGCTTTTCGGGCAAGAGTAAGCGCAGGACCATCCGATCCGCCGACCAGTTCCACCACCACATCGACATCGCCGCGCGATGCCATATGCGTCATATCGTCTTCCCAAGCGAAGCCCGACAAATCGACGCCGCGGTCGATACCGCGGTCGCGCGCGCTGACCGCGACGATTTTGATCGGGCGACCTGCACGCGCTGCAACCAATTCGGCATTGGTGTCGAGCAGCCGGATTACCCCGGCGCCAACGGTCCCCAATCCTGCAAGGGCAATTCTTAAAGGTTGGGCCAGATTTTGATCAAGCGGTTCGGTCACGCATTTATTCCTTCGTCTAGCCGCCTCTCTAGCCGCAGCAGGACTCGCAAAGGAACCACTTATTCTAGGATCGCCACTAGTTGAAATTGGTTTGGGAAAATGAATTTCCGGCGAACACTACGTTCACCGCATCAAATTAAGATGCCGCGTGCACGGCCCCAACGCATCCTGCACAAAACGATAATCTGCCGCTGCACGTTGCTGCGCCATCATATCGGACGAGGCATTGGTTTGCCGCGGCAATTGCGCGGGCAAGAAGCAGGCAAGCCGGTACCAATCGAGCGTATCGGCCAGCGGCGGCTTGGCGGCTTGATCGACAATCTCCGACCATGACACACCCCACACCGGCCTAAGACCGGGGCGGCGAACAACAGTAATCGAAACCGGGCCATCATTCTTGGTCGACAGGAAAATCTGCGTTTCCGATTCGCCCGCTAGATTCCCCTCGATCGAGAAAGCATCGCGAATGCCGGTAATCGCGGGGGCCGCGTCGGACGCGACAAATTCCGCCAGAATTGGGCGCAGCTGTATCTCTAGCGCGTCACTCCAAGGCAATTGCGCAGAGGGCGCTGCCAGTTGCAGTTCGCCCGGACGCCCGGGCACGGTGCGTCCGAAAATGAGTACTTCGCTCTTCCGCAATTTGGGCGCCTTACCCTTCGGCGTCAGCGGAACATCGACCAGATAGCGCAGCGATTCGCCAATCGGCACAGTGCCCGTGAGCAGCGCAGTGGTGCGCGCCTCTATATAGAGCCGAACAAAGCCAGGCTTGAGCCCGGGCGCGCGCGATGCATCGACCACAGCCTGCTTGCGAATCTCTGCCCGCAAGACAATTTGGGAGGCATCAACAAGGTCAGCCAAATCCGCATAGCTGGGGGATTCGCTCGGTTGATTCGGCAGCTGGCCCGCCTGTGCATAGCTATCCGCAAATGGCAGGGCAGAGGCGACTATGAGCAGCGCTGTTGCCATCGCGGGTTTCAGGAAGTCTTTCTTTACCAATCGTTTATCCTGTTTTTTGCGGATAGGTTAATCCATCTCTATAGCACGTCTTTGACAATAGCGCCTGTGAATCTGGGGTTAACCCATAAAGCATTTGCTTGGTCTGGGTATCATGGCTAAAGGTTCGAAAGTGCTGTGGGAATGAGAACATAATATCCGTAGCCCCACCATACCGGACATATAATTTTTCCGGCGCGGTGCTAGCCTTTCGGTCCAACGGGTCGACTGAGGGTAGACAAGCAGGAATTAGCTCTGGCAGTCTGATGGCTGCCTTAGGGATGAG
>JBATLU010000310.1:0-3575 GCA_049289475.1 Pontixanthobacter sp.
GAGCTATTACATAGAAAACAACGATCCGGCGGCTTTCGCATTGGCGCAAACGGTCAATAGCGGCTCGGGCGCGTGGGTCGCAGAGGGGAATTGGGTCGCTGGCCTGTCCGCTTGGCGCATGAATGATTGCGGCAGCGCGGCGGTATTTTTCGAACAGGCCGCCATCGGCTCAACCAACCTCGAATTGACCGCAGCGGCGCGTTACTGGGCTAGCCGCGCCTATGTCCGATGCCGCGCGCCCGAGCGCGTGACCGAGCAATTGCGCGGCGCAGCACAACTTGACGAGACGCTGTACGGCATGCTCGCGCGCGAACAATTGGGCGAAGCGCTGCCCGAAAGCCACTCCTCCGCCGATTTCAATCTACAAGACTGGCAAAAATTGCGCGATGTCGACAATGTCCGCACGGCTGTCGCGCTGGCAGAGATTGGTGAAGGCAATCTGGCCGACGAAGTCCTACGCCATCAAGCCCGCATTGGCGACCCTGCGCAATATAATGAATTGTCGCGCCTTGCGCGCGAATTGGGCGTCCCATCCACCCAATTGTGGATGGCGCATAATGCGCCGCGCGGGGCAACGTCGGAACCGGCGCTGCGCTATCCCGCACCGCGCTGGACTCCGGTGACAGGCTGGAAAGTCGATCCGGCCCTAGCCTACGCCCATACGCTGCAAGAATCCAATTTCCGCCCCACCGTGGTCAGCCCCGCTGGTGCGCGCGGCCTGATGCAAATCATGCCCGCTGCGGCGCGCGATCACAGCGGAAAACTTGGCGTTCGCGGCGATGCCCGCGATCTTTCCAAGCCCGAAATCAACCTCGCCTTCGGGCAGGAGCATCTCAACATGCTGCGCGATTCCTATGCCACAGAGGGCAAGCTACCCAAGATTATGGCCGCTTATAACGCTGGCCTCTCCCCCGTTGGCCGCTGGAATAGCGAAATCAACGATCAGGGCGACGCGCTGCTATATATGGAGAGCATCCCCTATTGGGAAACACGCGGTTATGTCGCCATCGTGATGCGCAATTACTGGATGTACGAACGCCAGGCTGGCGGCGCATCCCCCAGCCGCAGTGCGCTCGCACAAAATGATTGGCCCGGCTTTCCTGAAATGGACCGTCCCCGCTTCTCGGCGCGCGACTAGACTGGCTCCGCGCAATGGCGATCGACGAGACACTTCTGTTTAAGCCGATCAATATCGCACTGTTGACGGTGTCTGACACGCGCACCTCGCTTGATGATACATCGGGCGACATTCTGGCAGAGCGGATCAAGGCGGCAGGCCACCGGCTTAGCGCGCGTGTAATCGAAAAAGACGATGCGGGAGCTATCGCAAATCGGTTCAATAACTGGATTGACGATCAGGGCATCGACGCGATTATCTCGACCGGCGGCACTGGCCTGACCGGACGCGACGTAACTCCTGAGGCAATCGAGCGGGTCAAACAGACTGGCGATGCGCGCGACATACCCGGTTTTGGCGAATTGTTCCGCTTCCTCAGTATCCGCAGCATTGGCACCAGCACCGTCCAAAGCCGCGCCTGCGCAATCGTGGCGCGCGGGACCTATATCTTTGCCCTGCCCGGATCGAATGGCGCAGTGAAAGACGGGTGGGACGGAATTCTGGCGGAACAATTGGACAGCCGCAACCGCCCCTGCAATTTCGTGGATCTGATGCCGAGACTGCGAGAGAAATAATATGGCAAAAAAGCCATCCAATCGATTGCTGCGGAGAGCAATCAAAGACATCATCGAGCCTGATATCGCCGCGTTGGGTTTCACCGGAAAATACCCCGAATGGCAGCGGAAATCGGGTGAAGAATACCATTTTATCGAAATCTACACCGCAAAATATGGCGGTTCGTTCGGTATCTCTGGCGCGTGGGGAACGGCTAAGGACTTCGGCCAATATCCACCCAGACTGCCCGCCACCGATTTTGACAATCGCGCATCGGTAATGCGCGGTATCCATTTGTGGTCAATTGACGGGAGGCCATTCACCCATTGGCAGAGCAGCTTTGACTATAGTTTGATCGTCAGCGATGCCGAACAATGCCAGGAATTGGCACGCGAGACATTGCCCGGCCTGGCAGCGTTGGAAAGATGGTTCGCGACAAAGGAATATGGGGACGGCGTCGATACAGTGTCCAGCAAGATCGGTAGCGCTGTGCACCCGCAGCTGCTCTCGAATATAGCGTCTGCAAAGGCGGAGTTGGGACTTTACTAAGCCTTTCTTTCGAGCATTCTGTTCTATATATGTTCTAGGCATGGCTCGGCGAATCAACCTGCCCCTCAGCGGACGCGGCGCGCAATCGGCGCAGGTTCCGCAGCGTTTCGGACTGGCGCAGCGAGAGGCGGATGATGATTGGCGCGATGACATCGCAACAGTCGACGGCCCGCCGGTAAAATTGCGCACCACGGTTACTGAAGAATTTCCCAAGACCATCTTAAGCTTCAATAGCTCGCCCGACATACCTTTCGACCGATCGATCAACGCCTATCGCGGGTGTGAGCACGGCTGCGTCTATTGTTTTGCCCGCCCTACCCACGCCTATCATGATTTGTCGCCCGGCCTCGATTTTGAAACCAAACTGTTTGCCAAACCCAATGCGGCGGCTCTCCTGCGCGCAACACTGGCCAAACCCAATTACAAACCGCAATGGATCGCGATGGGGACCAATACCGATCCCTATCAACCGATAGAGCGGAAATACCGGATCACCCGGCAAGTGCTTGAACTGTGCCTCGATACGCGCCATCCGGTGACAATCACCACCAAGAGCGACCGCGTGCTCGATGATCTCGATTTATTGCAGGAACTGGCGCGCAAGCGGCTGGTGGCGGTGGCGATTTCGGTGACGACGCTTGATCCAACGCTATCGGGCAAGCTGGAGCCGCGCGCGTCATCGCCAACCAAGCGGCTCGCGGCATTGGGCAAATTGGTGGCAGCGGGCGTGCCCTCGCATATCTCCATCGCGCCGGTCATCCCTGCTATCACCGACGAATTCATGGAAAGCCTGATCGCCAAAGCCGGAGAATTGGGAGTCGCCTCAGCCAGCTGGATACCGCTGCGCCTACCGCATGAAGTAGCACCTTTGTTCCGCGAATGGCTGGATGTTCATTATCCCGACCGCGCTGGCAAGGTCATGAGCATTGTCCGGTCAATTCGGTCCGGGCGCGACAACGACCCCGATTTCTTCACCCGCATGCGCCCCAGCGGCGTATGGGCCGATCTGCTGCGCGCACGGTTCGATCTCGCCTGCAAACGCGCCGGAATCGGGAAAGTGCGATTCGATCTCGACTGTTCGAAATTCAGGAAGCCGGAAGTGGGTGGGCAGATGCGGCTACTGTGAACGAACACCGCAAAATTGCGGCTAATTCTCATTAACTAATGCTGCTCAACTTTTCGCAATAGGTCTGGTTTCAGAATGGGGAAACGCAATTAAGATCTTAGAAATGGGGCCGCATATGTCGAAGATTATCCAAGTGACTCTGGTTGCATCAGTATTGCTGATCATCCTTGCGACAATTCTCAATGAGACATTCGTCGCAGGCGGCAGCGGCGTGGTTCTAATGGTCGG
>JBATLU010000311.1:0-2203 GCA_049289475.1 Pontixanthobacter sp.
TCACCCATAGCAATCGCGGCTTCAATTGCCGCTTTCTGGTCAAATGGTGCGATCCGAAATACTGCTTGGCCGTTTAAAACATCGAGATATTGGTTTGTTGCCTCGCCAGCATGAACAAGCAGTTCGCTCAGAACGGGTGTCGGTATGACAATCTTCTCCTTGGCGTTTGCGAGAACGTCAACCAGGTGCTTGATCCGCTCGGCGGCTTTCTCCACGGTCACACCAGTTGCTGGATCAATCGGCGGTTTCGCCTCTGGATGCAGCAGTAAGAGCAAAATGGACGTATCAAAAACCACCATCAGTGAAGCCCATCCTTGCCGTCACGCAAGTCCCCGAGAGCCGCAAAGGGATCTTCCATATCACCCCATTTGCTGCCCTTGGCGCTTCGGAGTTGATCAACAACATCGGCAAGCTCAATGTTCTGAAGGACATCAAAGCCCTGAACCTTGAAGCGCTTAAGCGTCCAAGTGCTATCTTCTTCACGCATCCACCGGCCGACACCATGGATTCGGATTGGCTCAAAGAAATGCTGTGCAAGCCTTCGAGCAGTTTCCCTGTCCGTCTCGATGCCAGTATATTTGAGATCACCGTTCTGGAGCTGAATGTGGATCGTCTGATCTGTTCCCGTAACGCTGACCAAAATGCCGTCAAGCGTGCCGTCCTGCGTAAACGGTCCATATTTAACGGGCTTCGGGCGTTTGATGCCGGGAAAATCGATGATTTGAGCAGTCTGGTTTTCTCCCTCGTATACATAGCCCGTAGCATTGTCGTCAGCCAGCAGCCGATCAATCTCATCACAGGCGCGAAGCGCGTCCTGACTGGCCTCTCTGCGGCGAACACGATCAAGCTGATCGTCAACCTTCGGGATTTCTTCGCGATCGATGCGTGCAACGAGCTGGGTGCTTCCAGGCTTCAGCTGACTGAAATGAACGCCATGCTCATGCCCAAGCATCGCGCCAAAAGCCTGCATATATTTTGCCAGGCGCGTCATTGGTATGGTGGCAGGCGAATAGGCCTTGATGTAGAGCGTCAATGTCTTATCGTTTTCCGGATTCATGGCGTCACCGGTTGTTCTAGACTGATCTTCAACCTGGCTCCCGTTGCAGCCGCATAGCGTTGCAATGCCTTCATTGAAGGGCTGACGCTGCCGCTTTCCAGTTTAGCTACATAAGACTGCGAGGTCTGCATCTTCTCCGCAACCTGCTCCTGCGTCATGTCCGCTTCAGCGCGGGCACGGATCAGCGCCTCCGCGATCGAAAACTCCTCAGCCAGGGAATCGTATTCGGCGCGTACATCAGGGCGCTCCAGCAATTTCTTTTTCAATTCATTCAACTTCGTCATTTCACTTCCTCCGCCCGTTTCAAAGCGAGCTCAATTTCACGGCGCGGGGTCTTCTGGGTCTTCTTGGCAAACACCCGGACCACGACCACCCGCTTCGGCTTTGTCACCACATAAAGGGCGCGGGAAATGCCATCCCTGCCCTTCATCCGGATTTCCCAAAGCGGGCCTTCCAGATGTTTCACATGGGGTTCCCGAATGCGCTCCAAGCCCAAGGACTGGATCAGTTCGCCAATCCGAAGGAATTTCGCAATCTGATCGGCCGGGAGCGCTTCCAGCTCCGCATCGACCGTCGCATTGAGTGTTTCAACAACCCATACCATTAATATATCAAATCTGACATAATTTTACAACCTCAATAATTCGGCGCGAAACAACCCCGCGCTATATCCCCTTGAACCAATCCTCTGACACGATGACCCGCTCGATCATTTCGGTTTTCACGCCAAGATCATATTGTTTCAGAAGCTCGCAAAGCCGCTCACCATCAATAAGGTCAATCGCTATAGCGCCATCTCTTGTCGCCTCTTCGGAAGCCTGGGACGTAAAATTGCCAGTGGTGATGAAAAGTCCTTTGTCGGCTCTGCCCTGCAAAGCGCCCCGAAAATCCCGAATATCCTTCGATCCGACACTACCTTTCCATCGCTTGCACTGAAAATAGACCTGAAAAGAAACCAGATTCACCCGCAACACGCCGACGCCATCAATACCGCCGTCGCCGGTTTTGCCGCGAACCTCAACTTTCACGAAACCAGCTTCTCGCAGTAGGCGCTGTGCCAGTCGTTCAAAGGCATCCGGGGAAAGCGCTAGCAAGACACTCAAAAGTCCAACTTGCCAGTCGCCACCACCATCATCGAAGCGGCCA
>JBATLU010000312.1:0-2896 GCA_049289475.1 Pontixanthobacter sp.
TCCATAGGCTTAGCGGCCATTCGAGCCGGTCCTTGAACCCGCCGGGATGCGCGCCGCGGCCCATACTTTCACCATGGGTGTTGAAAATCAGCGCGGCAACATCGCTCAACCCGTTGTTGCGCATCGCATCGGCCAAGCGGCCTTGCAGTCGTTCGATCGCAAGGCTGGCGGGGATTTGCCCGACGAAGCGGCCCGCATCGGAGAATCCGGTCTGGATGGCGATCCGCCCGCGCACCCGCGCATATTTCTGATAGCTCTCCTCACCCAGCAGAGCGTCGAGGAAGCGCCCGCCATGTTCGAGCGCACTTTCGGTTTCAAACAGTGGCGAGACATCGACTTTGTCGTCAATCCCGAACAATTTCGAGAAATACAGTGCGGCAAGGATGGTGGAGGGCTGCTCGCATTCGGCAATCAGCATCCGGATCGGTGCGTCGCCATCGATGTGATGGATGATCTGCGCCATTGCGAGGAATTGGCGGATCGCGGTGCTGCTTTCGATCGCCAGTGCGGCAAAATTGCTCCGCAAAGGACGCACTTTTTCAAGCATTTCGCGCAAAGTTGCCATCGCGCCCTTGCTGCTGATGTCGAGCGAATTGTCCGGATCAATCCGGCGGCGGATCGCGTTGTGGAGTTGGCTGGAGTTCACCCGGAAGTGGATCCACCCCATGCCAAGCCCGTCCGCGCGCATCGCAGCGGCGAGCGTTTTGAGCGCAATGCCGCGCTGCGGCTCGCTGCCAACGGCTTCGGCCTCGAGCAAATCGATAAATGGTGTCAGCGACAGCAGCTTGTGTGGGTGATCGGCGGTCAGCGTATTGGCGGCTGCCGAGAGCGCCGCAGGTTTGGATAAATCCTCGCGGAAATCGTCAGCACGCGCCTGTGAATAGACCGCTGCATTGCGCAATGTCACAAGCAGCGGATGCGCGTCATCAATCTCTTCCAGCGAGGTGACATAGCGCGATAATCTTTGCGCCTTTTCCGCCAGACGGAAACCGATCGAATCGAACCATTTGATGTCGGTCCGTCCGTCCATGTCGTATCCGACCCAGCTGGCAAAACGGAACGGTAGTGGTTCTACTGCGTACCATTTGTTCGGCCAGCTTTCCTGCGCCTGGTGGAGCGCTTGGCCGACCACACGGTCGCGCGCGTCCTGCGCATTGGCAATCGCATCCATCGCGCGGTCGTGTTCATAGCGCAGCGTAATCGTCGGTCGCTGCGAGGATGCGACGCAGGCAGCGTCCGAAATATCATCATCCTTGCTGGCCGATGCAGCGACAGCGGCGGTTTGTTCGGGCGTCAGCAAGAAGGTCGGGTGCGCGGTAAACACCGCATGCAGACTGGGGTGTTCCCATTGCGCGCGGAAAGCGTCGAAATCGCTACCGTCAAAAATCGCGGTCAGCGCCTTGTCATTGGCCTCTGGCGCAATCGGCGCAAGGTTACGCCGTAGCCGTGTCGCGCGCGATTTGAGCGAGGAACACTCCAACTCGGCGATCATATTTTCCATGTCGCCAAGCGTGAGTTCGCCGGCTTCGAGTTTGCGCGACAGGTCGAGTGAGAGCTGGAACACCGGATTGAACAAGGGCGTTTCGCGGGTCTTTTGGTGAAGCTCGCTCAGGCGCTGGGTCAGATCGGCGACTGTTTTCATGCGCCTAGAGCCACTGCTGCACGGGCCATTTTTTCGATCGCTTGCTGGTCGGGCGCTCCCTTGGGCGCGACCCAGCTGCCTCCGACGCATAGCACGGGATCAAATGCGAGCCATTCGGCGGCATTGTCGGGGCTGATGCCGCCGGTTGGACAGAAACGGCATTGGCCAAAGGGGGCCGCCAGCGCCTTCAAGGCGGGCAATCCGCCCGAAGTCATCGCGGGGAAGAATTTGAAATGAGTCAGCCCGAGATCGAGTCCGCGCATAATGTCACCGGCATTGGCGGTACCGGGCAGGAACGGAACGCCGTGGCGCACTGCCGCTCGGCCAAGATTCTCTGTGAGGCCGGGCGAGACGATAAATTCACTTCCCGCGCGCAAAGCATCTTCCAACTCGTCGGGATTGGTCACTGTGCCCGCGCCAACCACAGCACCGGGAACCTGCTTCATCGCGCGAATGGCATCGAGCGCGACCGGTGTGCGCAAAGTCACTTCAAGCGCGCGCAATCCGCCTGCAACCAGAGCTTCTGCCAGAGGAACGGCATGAGCCAGATCCTCAATCACAATCACCGGCACTACCGGAGCAATCCGCATGATGGTTTCGATATCGCTCAATTTAGGTCTCCGTTGAATTCCGAGGCAAAGGCAGCAGCAGCGCCAAACAGGCCGGGTTGCGGGTGAACGATCAGCTTGACCGGCATTGCGGCCATCATGCTTTCAAACCGTCCCTTGGCGCGGAAGCGTTCCGCAAATCCTGAGGACAGCAATGTATCGCGGATGCGGTAGCCAAGCCCGCCCGCAATCACCACGCCCTTGGCGCCGTGCGCCAGCGCCATGTCACCCGCCACGCTGCCAAGCGAGAGGCAGAACCGGTCGACCGCAGCGGCGGCGAGACTGTCTGTGCCATCCTGACCGCGGGTCCAGATGGCCACGTCATCTTCCTCGGCTACGGGTTTGCCCTCCATCGCGGCGAGTGTCTGGTAAATGTCTGAAATTGCTGGGCCAGCGACCACGCGTTCGACCGAGACACGGTTGTGCCGCTTGCGCAGCCGGGCAAGGATCGCGTCTTCGATGCTGTCGAGCGGGGCGAAATCAATGTGACCGCCCTCTGTGGCCGAAACGCGGTAGCTGCCATCGGGTTCGCGGTAGAGATGCGCTACACCAAGACCGGTTCCTGGGCCGAGCACAGTCAGCCGTCCGGTTGCAGGCAGCGGACCTTTGGGTCCGGTCAGATGGACGAATTGCTCCTCCGGAGCGC
>JBATLU010000313.1:0-2696 GCA_049289475.1 Pontixanthobacter sp.
GCTGACGGGTCAGATCGACACCGGCAAAAATCTTGCCGCTTTCGGTAATACCGGGCAGCCGCTCTGCCAGAACAGCCGGGTCGATATGGTCGAGATGGAGATAGATGTGATCCTTCTCCGGCCCGACACCGCGACCTTCGCGCATTTCCAGCGCCATCGAGCGGCTGACAACATCGCGAGAGGCCAGATCCTTGGCCGAGGGGGCATAGCGTTCCATGAAACGCTCGCCTTCGGAGTTGGTCAGATAGCCGCCTTCGCCGCGCGCACCCTCTGTAATCAACACGCCCGCGCCGTAAATGCCGGTCGGGTGGAACTGGACAAATTCCATATCCTGCAAAGGCAGGCCAGCGCGCAGCACCATCGCCCCGCCATCACCGGTGCAGGTGTGGGCGGAAGTCGCGGTGAAGTAGCAGCGGCCATAACCGCCCGTTGCCAGCACGACATTCTGCGCGCGGAAACGGTGGATCGATCCATCATCGAGGCACATGGCGATAACGCCGCGGCACTCGCCATTTTCCATAATCAGATCGAGCGCGAAATATTCGATGAAGAAATCCGCGTCATATTTCAGGCTTTGCTGGTACAAAGCGTGCAGCATCGCATGGCCGGTACGGTCAGCGGCGGCGCAGGTGCGCTGGACCGGAGGCCCCTCACCCATATTCTGCATATGGCCGCCGAACGGGCGCTGGTAAATTGTGCCGTCTTCGTTGCGGCTGAAGGGAACACCGGCGTGTTCCAGTTCGTAAACAGCCGCCGGCGCTTCGCGCACGAGATATTCAATCGCGTCCTGATCGCCGAGCCAGTCTGATCCCTTTACGGTGTCATACATATGCCATGACCAGTGATCGGGCGTGTTGTTGCCGAGCGATGCCGCAATGCCGCCCTGCGCCGCAACCGTGTGGCTGCGCGTGGGGAATACTTTGGAGATATTGGCGGTTTTCAGACCGGCCTCGGCGCTGCCCATGGTGGCGCGCAGACCGCTGCCGCCGGCACCGACAACCACAACATCATAGAGGTGGTCGATAATCTTATAGGCGGGTTGCGTAGTGGCTTCAGCCATTATGCGGCTCCTCCGAGAGCAAGACGGACGACGCAGAAAATGCCGAATGCGGCACCTCCGACAGTCGCGAGATTGAGCAAAGCGAGCACAGCAAATTTGTTGCCGCTCGTGTGAATATAATCTTCGACCAGCACTTGCAGGCCAAGCCGTGCGTGCCAGAAGGTGCTGATGATCAGCAGCACCATCGCCGTGGCCGGAAGCGGCGCAGCGAGATAGGCGCTGACCGTGCCATACGACATATCGGGCAGCATGATAAAGCTGGCCATAAGCCAGATCGACAGCACCACATTGCCAATCGCGGTGAATCGTTGCAGCAGCCAGTGGTGCGCACCGTGATGCGCGGAGCCAAGGCCGCGCACTTTACCAATCGAGGTTCCGTTACCCATCGTTCAATTCCTCAAAGAAACAGCACCGCGCCCCAGAAGGCAGCGGTCAGCAAAATGGCGATGATCGGGCTGGCGATCGACCACATGCGATTGGTATGGAGTTCATAGCCGGCACCAATCTCGAGCACGAAGTGGCGCAGTCCGCTGCACATATGGGTGAAGAACGCCCATGACAGGCCGATCACAACCACTTTGAGCAAAATTTTAATCAGCGAAAAGAGGATTTCAATCCCGCTGAATGACAGCGCACTGATATCCGCCCAGACCCAGCCCTGAAACGAAGCATAGGCTTCCGGTCCGCCAGCCAGCGCGCCAAGCCACCACAGCAGCAGTCCCAACCCGAACAGTGCCATGCCGTCCCCCGCCACACGGTGAAGGATTGAGACCAGCATATGCGGCCCCCATTTCCATATTTGCAGATGGGGTGAGAGTGGTCTGTTCGACATAAGCCTATCCGGAAAGTTCCTTGTGAGCCCCCTCCCTTACCGAATTGCGCCTGTGTGGCAAGGAGGGAAAGGGGCTACAACGCTCGACATTACACGCAAATTTTCGGATAGCACTTGCATGACATGCATCTTACTCACTGGGTCGAGCCGCGGCATCGGCGCCGCGACTCGCGAAATGCTCGAAGCGCGCGGCGTGGACGTAATCGGCCATGGCCGCACCGCGCATGACGAAAGCACCGTGGGCGCGGATATGGCGGGGCCACAAGCACCGCATATTTTGTGGGAGGAAGCGCTCGATCGGTCGGGCGGTGCAATTGATGTGCTGATCAACAATGCCGGATTGTTCGCCGCAAACCCAATCGAATCGAGTGATATCGCCTGGCTTGACGCATGGGAGGAAACCA
Organism: Pontixanthobacter sp.; assembly: GCA_049289475.1. Classification (GTDB taxonomy): domain Bacteria; phylum Pseudomonadota; class Alphaproteobacteria; order Sphingomonadales; family Sphingomonadaceae; genus Pontixanthobacter. Next base: position 2,297 of record JBATLU010000313.1, read on the forward strand.
TACGGGTCAATCTGACCTCGGCGGCGGTACTTTCCCGCTTTGCCGTGCGCCATTGGCAGGACCGCGGTGTGCCGGGACGGATCGTCCATATCGCCAGCCGCGCGGGCCACCGCGGCGATAGTCCAGCGCATTGGCACTATGCCGCCGCGAAAGGCGGGATGCTGGCGATGCACAAGACCATCGCCCGCGCCTATGCCAAGGACCGGATTTGCAGCTTTGCGATTGCGCCGGGCTTTACCGATACCGCGCCAAAATCTTCGGGGCCGGGCGATTATCTGGAAAGCCGCGGCGGCGCGGGTCTGCTTGCAGATATTCCGCTGGGCCGTGTGGCAGAGCCGGAGGAGATCGCCAATATCGCGGTCTATCTTGCACTCGATGCACCCGAAAGTCTGACCGGCGC
>JBATLU010000314.1:0-5390 GCA_049289475.1 Pontixanthobacter sp.
CCCTATACCCACAGTCTGCTCGGCGCGATTGCATGGGCAGCGATTTTTACCGTGATATTGCTGATGTTGAAGCGAGACCTCATCACAGCTTTGATTGGCGGCGCGGTGGTTTTGTCGCATTGGTTTATGGATTTGCTGGTCCACCGGCCCGATTTGACGCTGGCAGGCGGCGATGTGCGGTTTGGTTTTGGCATTTGGAACTATCCGGTGGCGGCGATCGCGCTCGAGCTGTCGGTCGTCCTGCTCGCATTTTTCTGGTACACGAAACGCACCAAAGGGCCGGTTATGCCGCCGCTGATCCTGCTCGGGGTTTTGCTGCTGATGCAAGCGATCAATTGGTTCGGGCCGGAGCCGGCCGAGGCTGGGCTTGGCCTCTATCTGACCGCTCTGGTGAGCTACGGCGTGGCCGCAGCGATTGCCAAATGGGTCGGGGAAACTCGGCGGCATATCCATGATCGGGGACTAGCGGCAAGCGGTGCTCGGCGCTAAAGGCGCTGCATGCCAAACAATCCTGACCAGATTACCGCCGAAGTCGTTGAACAACACGGCCTCAACACCGCTGAATATGAGCGCGTTCTCGCCGCCTTGGGGCGCGAACCGAACCTAGTCGAGCTCGGCATTTTTTCGGTCATGTGGTCGGAGCATTGCTCGTACAAATCCTCACGTTTCCATCTCAAGAAATTACCTACCGAAGCACCTTGGGTCATCTGCGGCCCAGGCGAGAATGCTGGCGTAATCGATATTGGCGACGGGCAGGCGGCCATTTTCAAGATGGAGAGCCACAACCACCCGTCTTACATCGAACCCTATCAGGGTGCAGCAACCGGCGTTGGCGGCATCTTGCGCGATGTGTTCACTATGGGCGCGCGGCCAGTGGCGAATTTGAACGCGCTACGCTTCGGCCGGCCCGAACACCCCAAAATGAAGCACCTCGTCAAAGGCGTGGTCGCCGGCATTGGCGGTTATGGCAATTGTGTCGGCGTGCCGACTGTTGGCGGTGAAACCAATTTCCACCCTGCCTATGATGGCAATATTCTGGTCAATGCGATGACCGTTGGCGTGGCCGATCAGGATAAGATTTTCTATTCAGCAGCCACCGGCATCGGCAACCCCATTGTCTATGTCGGCTCAAAAACTGGCCGCGACGGAATCCACGGCGCAACGATGGCGAGCGCCGATTTCGGCGAGGATATCGAGGAAAAGCGCCCGACGGTCCAGGTCGGCGATCCCTTCGTTGAAAAGCTGCTGATCGAGGCTTGCCTTGAGCTGATGGCGACCGACGCGATTGTCGCAATTCAGGATATGGGCGCCGCCGGATTGACCAGTTCCAGCGTGGAAATGGCGACCAATGGCAAAACCGGTATCCGGCTCGATATGGATATGGTTCCGTGCCGCGAAGAGGGTATGACCCCCTATGAAATGATGCTGAGCGAGAGTCAGGAGCGGATGCTGATGGTGCTCAAGCCGGGCAAAGAAGCCATGGCCGAAGCGATTTTCAAAAAGTGGGAGCTCGATTTCGCTGTAATCGGCGAAGTGACCGACACCCGCCACATGGTGCTCGAATTTGGCGGCGAAGTGGTGTGCGACATCCCGCTCGGCCCGCTCGCTTCGGATGCGCCTGAATATGAGCGCCCCTACATCTCCAAAGCCGAATATAAGGCATGGGCCGGAATTCCCTCAATCGATAAGATCGAAGCGAGCGACGACCTTGGCGCGGAGTTGCTGCATTTGCTGGCCACTCCCGCGCTCGCCTCTCGCCGGTGGATTTGGGAACAATACGACAGTCAGGTTGGCGCAGATACGCTGCAGAAATCGGGCGGCGACGCTGCGGTTGTACGGGTCCACGGCACGGACAAGGCGCTGGCGATGTCGACCGATTGCAACCCGCGCTATTGCTACGCTGACCCCTATGAAGGCGGCAAGCAGGCGGTGGCGGAAACCTATCGCAACCTCTGCGCGGTCGGCGCGCGTCCCCTATCGATCACCAATTGCCTCAATTTCGGCAATCCGCAGCGTCCCGAAATTATGGCGCAATTTGTCGGCTGCCTTGAAGGCATGGGCGAAGCCTGCCGCGCGCTCGACTATCCTATCGTCAGCGGCAATGTCTCGCTTTACAATGAAAGCAAGGCGACCGGCGGCGGCAGCGCAATTCTGCCGACACCGGCAATCGGCGGCGTTGGTATTCTCGAAGACCACGACGTGATGGCAACCATTGCCTTCAAGGATGAAGGGCAGGCGATTGTCGTGCTGGGCGGCTTCACCGACAATGGCGACGCGCTGTGGAATGCCAAATCGGGCACGCCAGACTTGGCCGCGATGCGCGCAGATGGCGCGATTGGCGCTATCGGTTCGCATTTGGGCCAATCGACCTGGCTACGCGAAATTCGCGGCAAGGAAGATGGCGCGCCGCCGCCGGTCGATCTGGCTATGGAACGCCGCGTGGGTGAATTCGTCCGTGATCTGGTCGAATCCTATCGTTGCAACACGGTCCACGACATTTCGGATGGCGGCGCTGCGGTGGCGCTATCGGAAATGGTCATGGCCAGCGGCATTGGCGCGGCCGTGCATACTCTTGGTGACACGCTGCTCGATATGTTCGGCGAAGATCAGGCGCGGTATATCGTTGCGCTGTCGATCAGCGAGCGCGAGGAGTGGGAGGCATTCAAGGAAGAATGCGATGCCGCAGGCGTCAGCGCGGACTGGATCGGCTTCACGGGCGGATCGAACTTCTCGTGGAAAGATGACGAGGACAGAATCTTATTCGATCTTCCGGTCGAGGCGCTACGAACCGCAAATGACAGCTTCTTCAAGAGCTGGATGGAAGACTGATTGAGGATGCCTGCTTCCCCGACAGCAGGCTATTCCGGCACGCCGCTAGCCAAGAAATTGTCGCTTAAGCCAGGCATGAAGGCATGGTTCGTAGCCATGCCCGAAAGTGTTCGGGACGCCATCTCCGGGTCTGAAGTGCTTGAGGTTACCGGGCCCGAAAGCGGCTTGGAGGCGGTGCATATTTTTACCAAATCTCGGTTCGAGCTACAGAATTTCCTCAACCAAATGCGCTACTCGATTGCGCCGAATGGGTTTGTGTGGGTGAGTTGGCCAAAGAAGTCCTCAAAGGTCCCGACCGACATCATAGAAGACACAATTCGCGAAATTTGCTTGCCGATGGGGTTTGTCGATGTGAAAGTCTGCGCAGTTGACGAAATTTGGTCGGGTTTGAAATTGATGATCCGCAAGGAACTGCGATGAGCGAAAGGCGCCATCCCTACCCCGCTATGCCCGAATATTCGAACGAAGAACGGATATCTCGCGCAAATGCCGTTTTTGAGCGCCTGAAGACCCGCCGGACTTGTCGCGATTTTACCAATCAGACCGTCCCGCGAGAAGTTATAGAAGCCGCAATCCTTACGGCAGGGTCGGCCCCCAATGGCGCTAACCATCAGCCGTGGCATTTCACCGCGATTTCCTCGCCCGAAACCAAGCGCGCGATCCGCGAGGCAGCAGAAGCCGAAGAGCGCCAATTTTACGGTGCAGATGGTGACAAACCGAAGGCATCGAATGAATGGCTCGGTGCGCTGAACCCGATCGGGACCGATGCAAACAAGCCATTCCTCGAAACTGCTCCGTGGCTGATTGTGTGCTTCGCCCAGCGAAAGGGCGGGATCGAGGAAGACGGAAAAACGCAGAATTACTACGTCAATGAAAGCGTCGGCATTGCTTGCGGGCTGCTCATCGCGACTTTGCATGAAGCTGGTTTGGCGATGCTGACGCATACACCCTCACCTATGGGCTTCTTGCGCCACATTTGCGGCAGGCCGCCAGAGGAAAAACCGTTGATGATTATCGTGGCCGGGCACCCTGCCCCCGATGCCACCGTGCCCGCTCACGCGATCAGGAAGAAACCGCTCAGCCAAATTGCGAGTTGGCTCGAATAACAAAGATTGTGAACCCCTACTCGACCCAGTCGCTTTGCGGGATACCCAGCAAACGCAGGATTGCGGTCAAATCGCCCTCATCAATCCAGCATGACGCAGCAGCGCGCGCCTTCGCTTTGGCTTTGAACGCGAAGCCGTAGGTTGCGGCTTCAAGCATCGGAATATCGTTTGCTCCGTCTCCCGCAGCAAGAATCGCACCGCCATGCAGGCGCGCGCTTTCTTCCCGCAACACGGCGAGTTTGGTCGCGCTGTCTGCGATTGGCCCGACCAGACCGCCGGTCAGCTTGCCGCCTTCGACGCCGAGCCGGTTTCCGACCACGCGTTCGAAGCCAACACCCTCGGCAACCACGTCGGCGAAATGATGAAAGCCGCCGGTTACCAATGCCGTCCGGCAACCCCCGGCGCGCAAAGTTTGCACCAATGCTCGCGCCCCTTCGGTTGGATGGATACGGTCAGTAAGGCATTGCGAAATTGCAGATTCATCCAGATCCTTCAGCAGCGCGACCCGGTCTCGAAGCGCGGTTTCGAAATCAATTTCGCCCTGCATCGCGCGCTCGGTAATCGCGGCGACATGATCCTTCAGACCTGCAAAGTCGGCCAGTTCATCGATGCATTCCTGACCGATGATGGTCGAATCCATATCCGACACAAACAGCTTGGGAAATTGCACCGCATCGCGCGCGATCAGCCCGGCATGGGGGGACATTTCCGTTTCGACGATGGCGCGCAGTGCCTCCGGCGAACCACCATCAACCGAAAGTTCGACAATTTCGCGATCACTGCCGAGGCTGCCCGAACTCATAATGCTGAACCCCGCGCCCGAAAGCGCAGATAAGGCGCGATCAAGACGCGTTTCAACTTGTTCCGCGTCTGCTATCAGCCGAGCAATGAGCACTGCAAATTCTCCAAAAGGCCAAACAAAGCCGCCGCTCGCGCTCATTGCAGGGCCGACCGCTAGCGGCAAGAGCGATTTGGCTGTCCGACTTGCAGAAAAACTTCTCGAGCGCGGCCGCAAAGCAGCGGTGATCAATGCCGACAGTGCGCAGGTCTATCGTGATTTAAAAGTCCTCAGTGCACGTCCTGATGACAACGAGATGCGCAATATCCCGCACCATCTGTTTGGCGATTGGGACGGCGGCACCGCTTGTTCGACCGCCGATTGGGCCAAAGCTGCAAAAGCAAAAATCGCCGAATTGCATGCGACGGGCGGCATCCCGATACTGGTGGGCGGCACCGGGCTGTATATGCGCACTTTGCTCGATGGTATTTCGCCTATCCCTCCGATTGACCCGGCAATCCGCGCCGAAATACGTGCGATGGCGCAATTGGATGCGCGCGCTGCCTTGGAGATTGAAGATCCGGAATCCGCCGTCAGACTGGCTCCGGCTGATACGGCCCGAACCTCGCGCGCACTAGAAGTGGTACGTTCAACCGGCGTGCCAATCGCGTCATGGC
>JBATLU010000315.1:0-4982 GCA_049289475.1 Pontixanthobacter sp.
CACGGAAACAAGTCGCCTTCGGAATTGCGTCCGAAATGGCCATAAGCTGCGGTATTGCGGTAAATCGGCTTGTTGAGGCCGAGATGCGTCCGGATGCCCTTGGGCGTCAGCTTGACCAGAGTCGGGATTGCCGCTTCGATCCGGCTTTCATCAACGGTGCCGGTGCCGTGCAGATCGACATAAATCGACAGCGGCTCAGCCACACCGATAGCATAGCTGAGCTGGATGGTGCAGCGCCGCGCCAGTCCGGAAGCAACGATGTTCTTGGCAAGGTAGCGTGTGACATAGGCTGCCGATCGGTCGACCTTGGTCGGGTCCTTTCCGCTAAACGCTCCGCCGCCATGCGGGGCGGCGCCGCCATATGTATCGACGATGATCTTGCGGCCGGTCAAGCCGGCATCGCCATCGGGCCCGCCGATCTCGAACTTGCCGGTCGGGTTGATGTGATAAACTGTCTTTTCGCTCAGCAACTCGGCTGGAAGCACATCGGCAATTACGCCCTTCACATAGTCGCGCAATTCGGCATATTTCGCCTCGTCACCTTCGCCATTGTGGAAGTAATATCCCGGCGCGTGCTGGGTCGAAACGACAATCGCGGTGGCTTCAACCGGACGCTCATTGGCGTAGCGCAACGTTACTTGGCTCTTCGTGTCCGGCTCCAGAAACGGTGCCTTGCCCGATTTGCGGTCAGCAGCCATTTGTTCGAGAATTTTGTGGCTGTAATCAAGCGTCGCCGGCATCAGATCAGGTGTCTCGTCCGACGCATAGCCGAACATGATGCCCTGGTCGCCAGCGCCTTCGTCCTTGTCGTCGCCCGCATCCACGCCTTGCGCAATGTCAACCGATTGGCCGTGCAGGTTATTTTCGAACTTCAGCGTTTCCCAATGGAATCCGGTCTGTTCATAGCCGATTTCCTTGACCGTCTGGCGTACTGCCGCCTCGATCTTTTCAGGGATTCCGGCTGCCCACTCACCGTTTTCGTAAATACCCTTGCCGCGGATTTCACCTGCAAGCACCACCAGTTGGGTGGTGGTCATAGTCTCACACGCGATCCGCGCCTCAGGATCGATACCGAGGAACAGATCGACGATTGCGTCTGAGATTTGGTCCGAAACCTTGTCCGGATGACCTTCGGAAACGCTTTCCGAAGTGAAGAGAAAACTGTTACGCATGATGCCTCATATAAAGAAAGCTTTATGTCTGCGCTGCCCTTAGCTGCGCCTGAACCGTGTGGCAACCAGTGAAAGCAGGATTCCTGCCAGCGCCCAGCCGAGCGCGAGCCAATTGCCTAGGCTTGCAAACGGCGTTGGCGGCTTCGCAGGCGGGACAATTCCGTCGATCCGCGCCGCTTGATGCATGGGGATATACTTACGCACGACGCCGTTAGCATCGATCACTGCGCTGATGCCGGTGGTAGTCGCACGAAGAACCGGAAGCCCTTCTTCAATCGCGCGCATCCGGGCCTGCCCCAGATGCTGCGGAGGACCCCATGCACCGAACCAACCATCGTTTGAGGGATTAAAGATGTAATCTGGGCGATTGGCGCGGTCGACCACTTCGCCTGAAAAAATGATCTCGTAGCAAATCTGCACCCCGGCCTTGCCCCAATCGCCCAATTGCAGCGTTTGCGGACCAGGACCGGGCAGAAAATCGATCGATCCTGCGACCAACCGTGATGCGCCAAGCGGTTCGAGCAGCCAGCGCAACGCCAGATATTCACCGTAAGGCACCAGATGCGCCTTATCATAACCGGCCACGATCTTGCCGTCGGAGTTAAGGGCCGTGACCGCATTGCGCGCGCCATAGGCCCGCCCGTCGCGTATCTCGAGATCAACCGCACCGGTTAACAGCATCCCGCCTTCGCCCGCGACCTGACCCAACCGGAAACGGGCAAATTGAGGATCGCCCGCCGCCGTCATCTGGTTATAATAGCGCTGCGGATAGCCATCCCGCAAATAGTCGGGCACGCCCGACTCGGGCCACAGCAGCAAGCGTTTGAGTGCGTCATCGCGCTTCATCGACAGCGATGCAGCGTGCAGAAATTGTGCCTCAAATTGCGAGGCATCGTTCAATTCATCTTGCCGCACATCGGGCTGGACCAGAGTAAATGCGAGCGTCCCCTGCCTCTGCGCAGGGGCAGGCCAATACATCATCGTGGCTAAAATGGCTGCGCCCAGCGCTGCGGCGATCCAGCGGCGTGACAGCAGCAAGCCGAGCAAGGCAATGCCGATTCCAACCACCATACCGGACAGGGCGTAAGTGCCCGTCCATGGCAGGATCATGGCAGCGCCGGGCCGCGCAAAGCCGCCCAGCATAGTCAGGCCGAGCGGGTCCCATGCATATCCGGTAAAAACCCAGCTTCGCAGCCACTCGGAAATGGTCCAGCTGCCCGCAAAGGCGAGCGCGAACGCGCTCCACCCTCTATGGGATCCCGTCAGCCATTTGGTCAAAGCGGCGGCCAGCGCAGGATAAACCGCCAGATAGAGTGACAGCAGCGGCACTGCGATCCAGCCAAGCGCCGCCGGCATCTCCGTTTGATAGGTGAAGGCGGTCGCAATCCAACTGTTGGCAAAGGTGAAGTGACCGATGCCAAACAACCAGCCCAGTTTGGCAGCCCGCTTCGCGCTCTGGGCATTCCACACCAGCCAACCCAAACCTGCCATGGCGATAAGGGTAATCGGCCACGCTGCCAGCGGCGGAAAGCCGGTTGCGGCCAGCACTCCCAGCCCCAGCGCGCCCAGCCTTGGCCAAGCGGCAAGCCTATCAAGAGCCTTTTGCAGCGACACAGCAAGGATATTCATATCCACCATTCCCGGCCGCCGCCTATCGGGTCAATTGTCAGCCAACCGCTTCGACACTGTCTTCATCGCTCGCCTTGCGGCGACGCGGCGCGCGCTTGGGCTTGGGAGCGACTTCTGCATCGTCATCAGCCTGGCCGATTGCTGGTGGCAGAACCGAAACATCAAACTCGGCATGGCCATCATCATCTCGCCTCGGCTTGGCCACACGCGGTTTGCGCGGACGCTTTGCATCACGGACGAAGGGATTTTCATCGCGGCCATTCCGGCCCGAGCTGCGCGGCCCGTCGCTGTCATCGCGATCGTCGGAACGGTCATCCGAACGGTCATCCGACCGATTGTCTGATCGTTCATCCGAATCATTCTCGTCACGACGGCCGCGACCGTTGCCACGAACATTGTGTGCCGGACGATCATCACGGCCACCATCATTCTGTTCATCCTGATGTGCGCGAGGGCGGCGGTTGTTTGGACGGCGATCATCGCCATCATTACCGTCATTATCGCCATCATTATCGCTGCGGTCATCGGGGCGCTTGACGCGCGCTTCATCCTGACGCGCCTTAATGTCCGCAATCACGCGGAAATAATGGTCGGCAAATTGGAGATAATATTCCGCCTGCACGCGGTCGTCATTGTGCTGGGCGTCCTGCGCAAGCTTTTTGTATTTATCGAGCAGTTGCGGCGCATTGCCGCGCGCACGGCTGTCAATACGGTTGGCTTGGTTGCCACCGCCCTGATTACGGTTGGTGTTGGGACGTCCGCGACCACGGCGGTTGTTGTTATTGTTGTTGTTACGATTGTTATTCAAGGAATTCTCTTCCCGGTAGCGACCGATTGCGGCGTTTAAACTGCCACGCTGATCAAATGACCCCTCGCCGCGATTGTACTATCACGAATCGCGGTGCTCCATGTGCGATTTGCCTGTTTCCGTTCGCATGAGCGCCAAGGCGCAGACGATTCGCAAATGTTGGAGCTAAACCGGGTTTGGGGCGAAATTACCGCAAACCGCTGGTCTGGATACGGGCGTAATGCCTGTTTGCGGCTTTGCCAAGCCCTTATCGCAACAATAGCGCTCTTGGTCTGTGGGCAAGGTCGCGCTGGAGCGTGGTTTCGAAGCCGTATTCGCCTGCTATCGCAGCAACTGCTTGATCCTGCTCGTGTCCGATTTCGAGGACAATCACGCCGCCTTGAACGAGCAATGTTCGAAATTGCGGGATCAGGATGCGGTAATCATCAAGTCCTTCTTCGCCTGCAAAAAGCGCCGCAGCAGGTTCGAAATCCCGCACAGCGGGGTCCAATTGCGCGGTGGTTTCAACATAGGGCGGATTGGCGACAATCACATCGAATGTGCCTAAATCATCAGCCCAGCCCGGCAGGGTCCAGTCTCCGTGGAGAATATGCGCGCGGTCGGCCACCCCCAGCTTCGCCGCATTGGCCGCTGCGATGGAGACGGCACCGAGCGAAGCATCAAATCCGATGCCGTTACTGTCAGGCCGCTCGGCCAGCAAACTGAGCAGCAAGGCACCCGAACCGGTGCCGAGATCGAGAATCCGCGCATTATCCCGGCAAACAGCCAAGGCCGCATCGACAATCGTTTCGCTATCGCCGCGCGGGATCAGCACATCGGAATTTACCAGAAATTCGCGCCCGTAAAATTCCTGATGACCGAGAATATAAGCGACCGGTTCATGGCGGGAACGGCGATCGACCAGCGCAGAAAACTTGTCCGGCACATCCCAATCACCGCCGCGCAGCAGCATATCCGAACGCGACATCCCCAGCGCGTGGGCCATCAGCAATTCGGCATCGAGGCGGGCAGTATCCGAGGTTTCTCCGAGCAGTTTTGCCGCATCCCGCAAAGCCTGCCCGATTTTACTCATGATTCGAGCGAGGCGAGCCGCTTGGCTTCGTCCTCTGCAATCAGCGCGTCGATCATTTCGCCAAGTCCGCTGCCTTCGAGCACTTCGGGCAATTTGTGCAAGGTCAGCCCGATCCGGTGGTCGGTCACGCGGCCTTGCGGGAAATTATAGGTGCGGATGCGTTCGCTGCGGTCGCCGCTGCCGACCATCGCCTTGCGCGCTTCCGCCTCGGCCCCATGCGCTTCGGCGCGCTTGAGATCGTAAAGCCGGGTCCGCAGCACCTGCATCGCTTTGTCTTTGTTCTTGTGCTGGCTGCGCTGGT
>JBATLU010000316.1:0-6079 GCA_049289475.1 Pontixanthobacter sp.
ACGCTGATGGGTCTGGGCGCTTTCCCTGCGGACCATGCCGACTGGCTCGGTATGCTCGGCATGCACGGCACCTATGAAGCCAATATGGCGATGAACAGATGCGACGTCATGGTTTGCATTGGCGCACGGTTTGATGACCGCGTGACAGGACGGCTCGATGCGTTTTCGCCCGATTCCAAGAAAATCCATATTGATATCGACCGCGCCTCGATCAACAAGACCGTCGCGGTTGACCTTGGCATCGTCGGTGATTGTGCGACAGTGTTGCAGCAACTCTTGGACGCTTGGGCTGGCCGCAAGCCCCGCGATCTGGCCGATTGGAAGGCGCGCATCACCGGTTGGCGCGCGCGCGAATGCCTCGCTTACCCCGAAAGCGCGGACGAGCTCATGCCGCAGAAGGCCATCGAAAGGCTGTTTGCCCTGACGCGGGATCGCAATCCGATCATCACTACCGAGGTTGGCCAGCACCAGATGTGGGCCGCCCAGTATTTCCCGTTTTTCGACCCGAACAAATGGCTGACCAGCGGCGGTCTCGGCACGATGGGCTATGGCCTGCCTGCTGCCATCGGCGCGCAGCTTGGCAATCCCGATGCTCTGGTGATCGACATCGCGGGTGAAGCGTCGATCCAGATGAACATTCAGGAGCTTGGCACTGCCAGCCAATATCGCTTGCCGGTCAAAATCTTCATCCTCAATAATGAGTATATGGGCATGGTCCGCCAGTGGCAGGAACTGACCTACGAAAGCCGCTATTCAAACAGCTATTCTGATAGTCTGCCCGATTTTGTCCGATTGGCAGAAGCCTACGGTTGGAAAGGCATTCGTATCAGCGACGAAAGCGAGCTTGATGCCGGGATAGCAGAAATGCTGTCCTATGATGGCCCTGTTATCGTCGACTGCCGCGTGTCAAAAGGCGCCAATTGCTATCCGATGATCCCGAGCGGCGCGGCGCATACCGATATGTTGCTCTATGGCGATCAGGTAAGCGGCACGATGGACGACGAAGCCAAGGCATTGGTGTAAGGACAGGCGATGCATATCAAGCAAACTCAAGCCGAACGTCACGTTTTGGCAATCACGGTCGATAATGAGGCCGGAATTCTCGCCAAGATCGCCGGACTGTTCACCGCGCGCGGATATAATATCGACAGTCTGACCGTTGCCGATATTTCGGAAAACCACGCGATCAGCCGGATCACGATTGTCACCAATGGCCCGCCAGCGGTGATCGACCAGATCCAGGCGCAGCTGGAACGGCTAGTGCCAGTCCATAAGGTTGTCGATCTGACCGAGGAAGGTCCGCATGTGGAACGCGAACTGGCGCTGATCAAAGTCGCCGGAACAGGCGAGAACCGCGTTGAGGCTTTGCGTCTGGCGGATGTTTTTCGCGCGCAAGTCGTTGATATTACCACATCGAGCTTCATCTTCGAATTGACTGGTTCACCCGACAAGATCGACAATTTCATCCTGCTGATGCGCGAACTTGGTCTGGTTGAGGTTGGCCGCACCGGCGTTGCCGGGATGATGCGCGGGCCGCAGGGTAGCTGATCCGCGATGAATGCTCAGGGGACAATTGTTTCGCGTTTCGAACTTGCTGACTGCGCCTTGTGCGGGGCCCGCGAGCGCGCGGAATTGTACCGGTTCGACTTTGACAGCGAGATCGCTGCTATCGTCCAGTGCAGTAAATGCCGCCTCGTCTATTCGTCACCGCGCCCGACGCCGGACTCGCTCGGATCTTTCTATGGCAGCAATTACTACAGCTTCGGCGCTCCAGCCCTGCCCGATGCCGCAGCGCCGCCTTCCACCAAGGAAAAATTGCGCCGTGCGATATTGGTTCGCCATTTGGCTTATCCCGATGCTTTGGACACTGGCAGCAAAGCTCCGCATTCCATGACCGCAATACTGGGGCGTTTCATGGCTTTGCCGCGCTTTGTCCCGAACGGCCGCTTGCTCGATGTAGGCTGCGGTTCGGGCGAGAGGATGCTCGAGTTTCAAAGTTTCGGCTGGCAGGTCGCCGGTCTCGAGTTCTCCGACGAGGCTGCAAAGGCCAGTCAAAGCGTCGGTCTCGATATCCGTACCGGTTCGATTGAATCGACCGATTTCGCGCCCGAGAGTTTTGACTGCATTACGTTCTACCATTCGCTCGAACATGTTTATGATCCAGCAACAAGTCTGGCGGCGGCTCACAGATTGCTAAAACCGGGTGGCCAATTGCTGGTTGCTGTCCCCAATTTCGGTTCGAGCGAGCGTAGAATTTTCGGGCGCAATTGGGGCTGGCTGCAAATGCCGACCCATTTGTTCCATTTCTCGAAGCAAACACTTGGCCAGTTTGTAACCAAAGCTGGTTTTGCAGAGGTTGAAATCCGCCCGAGCTTCCATGGCTATTCGGTCGACGGCGCCATATTTGGCGCAGTCCGCAAACCAGTCGAGTTGCTGCTGAAATTCTACGCGCTTGCCGCTGCCATTATGGGCGATGGCAAGGCGCTAACTTTAACCGCGGTGAAGGGGTAAGGCTGCACTGACCAAGCACCTTCATCAAGACATTAAATCATATAAATCAATGCTTTAAGGATTTGACATGAAAGTTTACTACGATTCCGACGCCGATCTTGAACTGATCAGGAACAAGAAGGTCGCAATTCTCGGTTACGGCAGCCAGGGCCATGCCCATGCGCAGAATTTGCGCGACAGCGGTGTAAAAGAAGTCGCGGTTGCACTGCGCGAAGGTTCTGCCACGCGCAAGAAAGCCGAAGAAGCCGGTTTCAAAGTGATGAGCAACACGCAGGCGGCTGAATGGGCCGATCTGGTGATGGTGCTGGCGCCCGACGAACATCAAGCAGCGATCTGGGCGGAAGATATGGCCGGCAAGATGAAGCCGGGGGCGGCGCTTGCCTTCGCGCACGGCCTCAACATCCATTTCGGCCTGATCGAACCGCCTGCCGATATCGATGTAATCATGATCGCGCCTAAGGGCCCGGGCCATACGGTCCGCAGTGAATACCAGCGCGGCGGCGGCGTTCCCTGCCTGATCGCAGTGCATCAGGAAGGCACCAGCAGCGGCGGAAATGGCTATGCCAAATCGCTTGCACTGTCTTATGCTTCAGCAATGGGTGGCGGCCGTTCGGGCGTGATTGAGACCAATTTCAAGGAAGAATGCGAAACCGATCTGTTCGGCGAGCAAGCGGTGCTGTGCGGCGGCATCACCCATTTGATCCAGGCCGGTTTCGAAACTTTGGTGGAAGCCGGTTATGCGCCGGAAATGGCCTATTTCGAATGCCTCCACGAAACCAAGTTGATCGTCGATCTGCTGTATGAAGGTGGCATCGCCAATATGCGATATTCGATCAGCAACACTGCTGAATATGGCGACATCAAAACCGGTCCGCGGATTATCACTGCTGAAACCAAGGCTGAAATGAAGCGTGTTCTGGCAGATATCCAGTCAGGCCGCTTCGTGAAGGATTTTGTGCTGGACAACCGCGCTGGTCAGCCCGAACTCAAGGCAAGCCGCAAAGCCGCTGCGGCGCATCCAATCGAGCAGGTTGGCTCTCAATTGCGCGCCATGATGCCTTGGATTTCAGCCAATCAGCTGGTTGATAAGTCCAAAAACTGATCTGTTAACTGGCAAGATGACTCTGGTAGATGGCCAGCGAGCGGTGCGGACCAAGGCTTTGGTTCCTCGCGCGCTGGCCATTTGTTTTTTGATTGTAGCCTGCAGCACCTTGGCGGCCTGCGGCGAAACAAAACCGGCGGAGACGGCGGAGGAATTTTCGGCGCGCATTCATGCGAATGGCCCCTCTCCTACAGACAGCCCTCGGCCTGTCGTTTCGCAGGAACCATATGAACCCGTTCCGCGAGACGGCCCGGATTTGGCGTTCTGCGGCGGGGAGGATTTGACGGGCTTTATCGGGAAAAAACTCTCACTCGAAACCCGAAAATCGCTTGTTGCCTCGGTCGCCGAAGGGAGCTTGATCCGCGTCTTGGGCCCGGATTCCAGAGCCGCGTTTGGCGAAAAGGCAGGCCGTCTCAATGTCCTGGTCGACCGGTCAGAGACAATCCGCGAATTTCGCTGCGGATGAATGCAGAAATTGCAATTGAATGGTGGACAATCGCGCAATCATTTCGCATGAAGGCTGTATGGCTAAAGGTCTCGACATTCTACTACGACTTACACGCCCTTGGGCGTGACCTGCGGCGTGGCCTGAACCGGCGCGCCTAAGCGTCCAAGGGATCAGCCGCTGCAAGCCAGAATAATTCGAGACTTTCCAGATCATGTCACATCCTAAAAATATGCTTTCCGACCCGTCGCGCAAATATCAAGCATTTGCGCCGATCAATCTGCTCGACCGCCAATGGCCGAGCCGGACGATTACCGCCCCGCCCCGCTGGCTCAGCACCGATCTGCGCGATGGCAACCAGTCGATTATCGACCCGATGGATGCGGTGAAGAAAAACCGCTTCTTTGATCTCCTGCTGCAAGTGGGAGTGAAAGAAATCGAAGTCGGCTTCCCTAGTGCGGGTGCGACCGAATTCGACTTCATTCAGGGCCTGGTCCGGTCAGGTAAAGTGCCCGATGACGTCATGCTGCAAGTCCTGACCCAGTCGCGCGCCGATTTGATCACAACGTCATTCGAGAGTCTTGAAGGCGCCCATTCGGCGATCGTCCACCTTTATAATGCGGTCAGCCCCGCGTGGAGAGACATCGTCTTCCGCATGAGCAAGGACGAAGTTCGCGACATCGCCGTGAAAGGCGCAAAGATCTTGCGCGATGAAGCGGCCAAGCGGCCAGGAACCGAATGGCATTTCGAATATAGTCCTGAAACCTTTTCAACTGCAGAGCTGGATTTTAGCATTTCAGTTTGCGAAGCGGTGATGGACATCATCCAGCCAACTCCGGAACGGCCGATCATTCTCAACCTGCCAGCCACAGTCGAGGCGGCAACGCCAAACATCTACGCCGATCAGATCGAATATTTTTGCGGCAATCTGCCCAATCGCGAATCTGCGGTGATTAGCCTTCATACCCATAATGACCGCGGAACCGGCGTCGCGGCGGCAGAACTGGGGCTGATGGCGGGCGCTGACCGCGTTGAAGGCTGTTTGTTCGGTAATGGCGAGCGGACTGGCAATTGCTGCCTCGTCACCGTTGCGCTCAACATGTATACCCAAGGCATCAATCCCGGCCTTGATTTCTCCGATATCGACCGGGTGATCGAGACGGTCGAATATTGCAACCAGATCCCGGTTCACCAGCGGCATCCTTATGGTGGTGAACTGGTCTTTACTGCATTCTCCGGTAGCCATCAGGACGCGATCAAGAAAGGTTTTGGCGCGAACGAACAGCAGAATGACGAGCTGTGGCGCGTGCCGTATCTGCCGATCGATCCGGCTGATCTGGGCCGCAATTATGAAGCCGTCATCAGGGTCAATTCACAAAGCGGCAAAGGCGGTTTCGCCTGGGTTCTTGAACAGGATCAGGGCCTGAAACTGCCGAAGGCGATGCAGGCTGATTTCTCGCGTCATGTACAGCATCTGGCCGATGATCTGGGCCGCGAACTCAATGCAGAAGACATCTGGAACGCATTTCGCGGGGCCTACCACGTCCAAACATCGGGTAAACACTTCCAATTGGTCGATTATGAAGAAAGCCGTGCATCGGACGGGACGCGGATTTTCGCAGGCACAATCGCCGTCAAGGGCGAGGAACAGCGCGTAAGCGGGCGCGGCAACGGGCTGATTTCATCGGTGATGGCAACGATTGAGGATAGTTTCGGATTGCAGCTCGAAATCCGTGATTACACCGAACACGCTCTCGGCGGCGGCCGCGATGCACGCGCCGCCGCTTTCCTCGAATGCCGCGATGGCAGTGGCAACACGATCTGGGGGTGCGGGATCGACGAAGACGTTGCCACTGCCAGCGTTCGGGCAGTGGTGAGTGCTGCCAATTCGGCAATCTCAAGCGCAGCAAAAGCGGTTAGCTAGGATTCAATCCGGGTTAGGCTGAGCTTTTGCGGGCCGCCTTTGGCGCGCAGCAGCAGGTCTTTGCCTTTCAACTGATAATAGAAAACCAGATCTGTAT
>JBATLU010000317.1:0-13334 GCA_049289475.1 Pontixanthobacter sp.
CAAGCCTATCTGACAATGCTGAGCGGAAAGGTCGATCCCGCTCAGGGCATTGTCATTCACCCTTAGAATTGGTTCAAATATCAACCGCAATCTTGCCGAAGTGCTTTCCGCTTTCCTGATGGCGGAAAGCATCGGCGAGATCGGCGAGGGCGAAATGGTCTGAAATCACCGGAACAATTCCGTTCGCTTCTATGCCAGCGATCATATCCAGCTGTTGCTTGCGGCTGCCGACGGTTAGCCCCTGAACCCGCAGATTCTTGGCCATCAGCAACGCTGTTTGCACCGGACCAGCAAACCCTGCCAGCACACCGATCAACGCGACGTGGCCGCCCACGCGGGTTGCCATCATTGACTGGTCGAGCGTGCCCGCACCGCCAATCTCGACGACGCAATCCACGCCTCTATCGCCGGTCAGTTCGAGCACTTTCGCGCCCCAAGCGGTCACTTCCTTGTAATTGATAAGCTGATCTGCGCCCAAATCCTTCAGCCGCTCCAGCTTTTCGCCTGAAGAACTTGTGGCGATGACCGTCGCGCCAGCAGCCTTGGCCATTTGGAGAGCAAAAATCGAGACACCGCCAGTGCCTTGTACCAGCACAGTATCACCCGGTTTGATCGCATTATCGACAAACAATGCGCGCCATGCTGTCAGGCCGGCGCAAGTGAGTGTTGCCGCTTGCGCGGCATTGTAGCCCTTCGGTGCGCGTGTAAACCATGTGATCGGCGCGGTGATTTTTTCGCGCGCATAGCCATCAATCCCGTCTCCCGGCACGCCGGTAAAGGCAGATGCAGGCGGTGTCCCGTCGAGCCATTCGGGGAAGAAGGTGGATACCACCAGGTCGCCCACCGCATATTCGGTGACGCCTTCTCCAATGGCCTCGACCACACCCGCGCCGTCGGACATCGGGATGCGGCCTTCGGCTGCAGGAAGCATACCTTTGACGACCGCGTAGTCGTGGAAATTGAGCGATGATGCCTTCAAGGCGACGCGCACTTCGCCGGGGCCGGGTGCCCCTGCGTCATCCATGTCTACCAATGTGAGCGTTTCAAGTGTCGAGGGCGCAGAACCGGTGCGAATCGCCTTCATTCTGCAGCCTCGGCGAGCGGAGTGCGCTGCGGCCCGCGGATAAGTCCGCCGGGGGCTTCGCCCGTCCACGTGCCGTCGCGGAATGTGACTTTGCCGTTCTTGATCGTCGCGACATAGCCGTCAGCCTTCTGCAGCAAGCGCTTGCCGCCTGCTGGAAGGTCGAATGCAAGCCATGGTTTGCCCAGCTTGATCGCGTCCATGTCGATGATGTTGAGGTCTGCGAGATAGCCCGGCGCAATAACGCCGCGATCTTCCAGTCCATACAGCCGCGCCGTGTCCAGACACTGGCGTTTGATTGCATTTTCGAGAGTAATCCGGTCGCCGCGTTTGCGGTCACGTACCCAATGCTGGAGCATGAACGTGGGGCTCGCCGCATCGCAAATGGTGCCGCAATGCGCGCCGCCATCGGACAATGAATTGACCGTGTCGTCACTATGCTGGAGCGGGTGGAGGAAGTTGAGGTCGCCATCTGCATAGTTGAGGATCGGGAAATAGATGAAGCCCTTTCCATCATCGGCGCAGAGCATGTCATAGGCATAGTCTTGGCCGTCAACGCCCTTTGCCGCTGCACGCGCGGCGACGCTGGCAGTGGCTTCTGGCTCATAATCGAAATCGGGATCCATTTCGAATTGGGCCTGCCAGCCGTGCGTGACAACCATCACCAATTCGCGAATATCCTCGGGCACGGTGGAGTAATCATTTTCTTCCGCAAGCAGCTGCGCCTTGAAAGACGGATCGAACAGTTTTGATTTCTGCTGTTCCCACGGCAGTTCGGCAATTGCCTGCCAGCTGGGCCGGTAAACAAAAGGATGCACCGTACCTTGCCAGGCCATGACGATGCCGTTGCCGCGCAAAGCGATCTGCGCGACAATGTTGGCGCCATTGTCATTCTCTGCGCGCATCGTCGCGATTTGTTCTTCGAGCGGCAGTTCCTTGGCAATCGATTGGAGCGCGGCGAAGGTCACTGGCAAACCGGTTTCACGGCTTAGATTGCCCATCCATTCAAATTCATTCCATTCGCGCCGCAGATCGCTGGCCATTTCGAATACGCCGTGACCGGCGCGGCCCATTGCACGTCCGATTGCGATCAGTTCTTCTGCCGTTGCTGTTGTGCCGGGTACCAATTCGCCGTCGATCGACTTGTGAAGCACCGTGCGCGAGGTCGAGAAACCGAGCGCTCCGGCCCTCACGCCTTCCTCCACGATATCGGACATGCGTCTGATGTCATCCTCTGTTGGAATTGCACCCGGTTGTTCGCGGTCTTCGAGAACATAGGCGCGCACCGCGCCATGCGGCACGTGGGTGCCGATATCGACAGTACGGGGAAGTTTTTCCAGCGCATCGAGATATTCGGGGAATGTCTCCCAGTCCCACGTCATGCCCTCTGCCAGAGCGGTTCCGGGAATGTCTTCAACGCCTTCCATCAGGCTGATCAGCCATTCGTGGCGATCGGGTTTTGCGGGGGCGAAGCCGACGCCGCAATTGCCCATGACTACGGTGGTGACGCCGTGCCAGCTGGAGGGGGCCATTTCCTGGTCCCATGTAGCCTGACCATCGTAATGCGTGTGAATATCAACAAAACCCGGGGTAACGATCATGCCTGCCGCATCGATTTCCTGTCCCGCATCGCCGCGCACCTCGCCGACTTGTGCGATCAATCCGTCCTTGATCGCGACATCGCCGATGAAGCGGTTTTCTCCGGTCCCATCGACAATGGTACCGCCACGGATAATCAGGTCAAAAGCAGGCATGGTTTCTCTCTCCAATCTTTGTTTGCAACCTACTTAACAGATCATGCGAAACACTGCTAATGTTTGATGATGGAGAATGAATTCAGCTGGCAGCCGGACCCGGAAAGCGGGATCACGGTGGACTGGGTCGAAGCAAATGGGCTTCGGTTCGAAGTGGCGCAGGCGGGCGAGGGGGACAAGCTGGCGCTATGCCTGCATGGCTTCCCTGAATTGCATTACAGTTGGCGGCACCAGATACCGGTGTTGGCGGAAATGGGATACCGCGTGTGGGCACCCAATATGCGTGGATACGGGGCGACTACGCGGTCCAATTCAATCAAGGCTTACCGCCTCAATACACTTGTTCAAGATATCGCGGGTTTGATCGATGCCAGCGGCGCGAAAGAGGTAACGCTGATCGCGCATGATTGGGGGGCATTGGTTGCGTGGCATTTTGCGATCCTGAAAATCCGGCCGCTTGCAAAACTCGTCATTCTCAATGTTCCCCACCCCAAATGTTCGGTGCGTGAGATCCGCAAATGGCGGCAGTTTCGCAAAAGCTGGTATATGTTCTTTTTCCAGATACCCTGGTTGCCCGAATGGTCTTTGCGCCGAAATAACGCGCAGCCAATTGTCGAGGCATTCCGGTCGTCTGCGGTCAATCAACGCCTGTTTGACGATAAGACGCTTGAACCATATCGTAGCGCGGCGATGCAGCCGGGCGCGATCAGAGCGATGCTGGATTATTATCGCGCTTTGATACGGTTACCCGATTTTCGGGAGATTGGCAGCGGCAAAGTCGATGTTCCGACACTGGTGTTGTGGGGAGAGCGCGATATTGCGATCGACATCCACTGTCTTGACGGAATGGAAGACTATGTGTCCGATTTGACTGTGCAGCGCTTTCCCGACGCATCGCACTGGGTCCAGCAGGATGTGCCAGAGCAAGTGAATCTGGCGATGAAGGAATGGCTGGGGAGTTAAGCCGAGGGGTAAAGTTCCAGACTAACGACCCGCACGGATCATGGAATCAACGTCTACGAATTTCTCGCGCGGGGCGCCTGCCCTGGCAGCGGCAGCCTCGGCCTCCTCGATTTTCTTCCAGTCGCGGAAAGTGACAACATCGATACCGCGTCGGGCGGCCAATGCATCAAACCCTTCTCTGCCTTTCTTGTCGCTCCGGCCCAACTTTCCAGCGCTGATATCTTCGGCGATTTTGTCAATCAGACCGAAACCGTCGGGCCGGTTGGTGCCAATCGTGCCTGATGGACCGCGACGGGCCCAGCCTACGCAATAGAGGCCGGGCAATATCCTGCCTTCATCATTGGCGAAACGACCAGCACGATGGTCAAACGGCACACCATCAATCGGCGATGTGCGGTAACCGATACAGGCAACTACCAGATCGGCGGCGATGGAATAGGTTTCGCCCGTGCCGATGGCGCGGCCAGCCTCTACGCTCGTTCGTTCGACAGTGAGCGCCGCAACCTTGTGTTCTCCGGAGAATGCAACGGGCGAGGCGAAAAAGTCGAATTCGATCTCGATTGCCTTATCCGCGTGCATATCTTCAGGAATGGCGGAAAAACTGCGCAAATGGGTGACCGATTTGCGCATGCCCGGTTCGAGCACGGCATCGTCCGCCTCTTCGGGCAGATCATTTTTGGAAACGCGCGGGGATGCACGGTCGAGCGCGCCCAGTTCGCCAAGTTCCTTAGGTGTCATCATAATCTGGTGCGGTCCGCGCCGCCCCAGAATGGTGATTTTTTCAATGCCCGATGCCATCAGACTATCAAGCGCATGGCTGACGATGTCACTGCCTGAAAACTCTGCTTCGGTCTTAGCAAGAATGCGCGCGACATCGAGCGCGACATTGCCCATGCCGATTACTACCGCGTGCTTCCCCGACAGATCCGGGTCTAAGTCAGCAAATTGCGGATGTCCGTTATACCAACCGACAAAGCTGGCACTGCCAAAGACATTGCCAAGTTCTTCGCCCGGCAAGCCAAGTTCGCGGTCATTGGGGGCGCCAGTGGCCAGTACTACCGCATCATACAGTTCCTGCAGTTCAGCGATCGACACATCGCTGCCGATCGCGACGTTGCCCGCGAAGCGGACATTATCGGTCAACGCGACCTTTTCGTATCGGCGCGAAACCCCTTTGATCGATTGGTGATCGGGCGCAACGCCCGTCCGGATCAGACCATAAGGAACGGGCAATTTATCAAAGATATCGATCCGGACAACATCGCCCCAAAATTTCTGTGCAGCTTCCGCGGTATAGTAACCCGCCGGGCCCGAACCGATTATCGCGATATGCCGCATAAATTCCTCCGCAAATCAGGGCAAATCAGGCTGCTTTTGAAAGTCCGTCCGTAGCCGGCGCATCCAGATGTTCCCTGATCGCGGTCACGCTTTCATCCTTATGACTGAGCAGAAACAAATGTCCGCCACCTTCCATCACCACCAAACGGCTGTTCGGGATCAGGCTGCGCAGGAATTTTCCATTGGCGAGCGGGACAATCTGATCGTCGTCACCCATCAGGATCAGCGTCTCTTTCTTCATGAAGGGCAGGGCAGGGGCGCTGGTCCAACCAAGCATGGCAAGCAATTGGTACATATAACCGCGCGGGGTGGGCGGAGTAAGACGAGACATATGCGCGCCCTTACCGGGTCCGCTGCCCAATCCTTCACCGTAAAGCGTCTCGAAATTCTTGGTCATGAATTCCGGGTCGATATAGCGGCGCGGATTGGCCATTTTCGACAAGGCCTTCGGGCTGCCGGGCAGCATCAACATGCCTGCGCTGGTCGCGATCAATACGAGCCTGCGCGTGCGGCCGGGATGCTGGATGGCAAAATGTTGCGCCATTCCTCCGCCCCAACTGATGCCCATCACGTCAACTTGATCGAGCCCGTATAGGTCAAGAACCTGCGTTGCCGTCCAAGCCATCGTCACCACATTGTAGGGAACGAGCGGAGCTGGTGAGCCACCGATGCCGGGCATATCGAACATAATAAAGCCGCGATCAGACATGGCCTCTGCCAGCGGCGCGACCGCTTCGATATTGGCACCGATTCCGTTGAAAAACAGAATTGGGGGATGATCGCTCGGAGTATCAAGCCTCCACCGCGCGATCCGCAAATCGCGGCCACCAACATTTTCAATCGAGACTTCGGCCGAAGCCATAGGATCGCTCAAACAAAATTCCTTCGGTTATTCATGAATTTAGGTGTTAGACTTCTTCAGATACGTATAGGCCCGGCGCGGGATCAAGCGGTTTGAATTTGCTGTTGCCCAAGGTTTTGGGTGCAGCCTTCTTCTTGCCCGAACGCTTGCTGACCCATTCCGACCAATAAGGCCACCAGCTTCCAGCGGTTTCCTCTGTACCCTTGAGCCATTCATCCGCTGTCGAGGGCAATTTGCCCGCCTTTCTCTGAACGTAATATTTGGCCTTTGGGTTACCCGGTGGGTTTAGTATCGCCTGCATGTGTCCGGCCTGGCTGAGCACGTACGTGACGTTTTTCGAACCGAAGAGCTGGGTTGACCGGTAGGTTGCCTTCCACGGGGTGATGTGGTCGGTAACGCCGCCCAGAATGAACAGGTCGCTGGTGACCTGCGAAAGATCAACCATGTGGTCAACCATCTCGACCTCACCCTTGCGCGCAAAGGCGAGCATTTCAAACGCCGTGAGGAAATCACCCATCAAGCTTGCCGAAAGATTGGTGGCGTCGGCATTCCAGAACAGGACGTCAAACGCTGGCGGATCATCGCCGAGCAGATAATTGTTGATCACATAGTTCCAAATCAGGTCATTCGGGCGCAACCATGCGAAGGTGCGGGCAAGATCGTTGCCCTTGATTATGCCTTTCTTCGCGGCGCGGCGGCGGGCGAGTTGCATGCCGTTTTCACTTACCAGCGAGCCGGCTTCGATATCGTTTTGCTTGGGGTGGAGAACGCAAACCATCAAAGTCAGCGCGCCAAGCAAATCATCTCCGTCGGCGGCCAATTTGCTGGCGAGCATCGCGGCAGTCTGTCCGCCCGAGCAGCCAGCCGATACGTTAACTTTCTTTGCTTTGGTTATTTGTGCGACCGCTTCCATCGCTTCACGGCAGGATTTGACGTAATCGGTCATGTCCCAATGTCCCTGTTCCTTGGTCGGATTACGCCAAGAGATAACAAAAGTTTGGATGCCATTATCGACTTGCCATTTGATCACCGATTTCTCGGGACTTAAGTCGTTGATATACATCTTGTTGATTTGCGGCGGGATTGTCAGCTGCGGAATTTCATGCACCTCGTCCGTGGTTGGCGCATAATGGATCAATTCCATCATTTCTGTACGGAGCACCACTGAGCCTTTCGACGTCGCGATATTGACGCCCAGTTTGAATGGGCGTTTGTCGACCATACTGACCATGCCCTGGTTATGAACCAGATCATTATAGGCGTTTTTCAAACCTTTAACGAGGCTGAGGCCTCCGCTATCGATTAGTCGTTTCTGTGCTGATGGATTGCCGATCAGCGTGTTTGTCGGAGCAAGGCCGTCTATGATGATATTAGATATGAAGTTGGCGCGATCACGCTCCAATTCATCGAGCTCAAGGTCGTTGAGCCAGTTGCTCATACCTTTTTGAATTGCCAGATAATATTGAGCGCCCGCGCGGAAGAACGGGTTATATTGCCACGCCGGATCTTTGAACCTCTTGTCTTTCGGATCAGGCGCCAGATCGGATTTTCCGGACATGATTTTGATCATGTCCTGTCCAACGTTTTGGGCATGCTTCATCGAGCGGATCGGGTCGCTAGCAGTTTCACGCAACAATAGTGCAATCGCGCCGACAAAATCTTCCCGCGCAAGCCCGATCATCGGCCCCAGAGCGGTTGTGGATTGGGCTGCCTCAGCGGCGAGTTTCTTACCTTCGGCCATGTGCTCTCCTGGGACCCTTGGCTTGGGTCATTGTTTTGTGTTTCATGCACGGCACAGTCGCGCTTGGCAAGGTGGTGAAATCGGGTGCACCTCCATCGCAAAACTCTAGTGATGAAATTAACTGTTTTTCAAAAGGGTTTTGGCATGGCGGAACCATGGGCGGAAACCAACCCCAAAGGCAAGCACAGGAAGGCCATGATTTGGCGCGCATTGGCGTGGCTGAAGCCGTGCCTAAAGTCAGCCCTGCGCATGACAATGGACAAGCTACCCGAAACGGCACGAAGGACAACAATGCGATCGGAGTTACGCGCCGGTCAGATACCCAGCGGCGTAAGATCGCGACACGCAACCAAGCCGCTAGTGTGTCCGATGACTCAGACAGCAAATATATCCTTCCAAGCAATTGGTGGGTCACAGGAATTGCAATTGCACTTTCGCTTCCCTTTGCGGCTTTGGTCAGTACCTCGATACCGCCCATATCTGTCATAATCGCGGCCTTCCTAGGCACAGTTGTCGCGTATGCTTCGCGAAAGGTGGCAGTTTGGGAACGTAGCGCTGATGAAGTTGCGTGGATCATTAGAATATCGGCGTGGACCGCAATTGGCATACCCCTCATTAGCTTAGGATACATTCTAGGCTATTGGGCACTTACGGGTGAACTAAGTTGGGTCTGGACGGCAGCGGGTATGCTGACTGCAAATATGATGTGTTCGGCCTTGTTGGTCCAGCGCACGCCCCAGCAAGTAACATGCTTGATTTTGTCGTCTGGTACGATCGCCGTTATAATAGGCAGTTTTACTGCGATCTCAGCGCTCGTTTCTGCGGCAGTTATAATGGCTTTACTTGCCCGCTATCAGATGCGGGTCAACCACGCCAAGATGGAAGTTTCGCAGGCGCGCGAGCGGGAGCGTAACCGCGCTGAGGATATTCTGCGCGATTATGAAGAGACCGGACAGGGGTGGTTCTGGGAAACCGACAGACGCGGACTGCTGACCTATCTTTCCCCGTCAGTCCTGGGTGTTCTGGACAAAGCAGATGAGGAAGTCATTGGCCGTCCGTTTATAGATCTCTTTGATCTCGATGACGACAACAAGGACGGTGAACGGACGCTTACCTTCCATCTCTCGGCGCGATCCTCGTTCCAGGAATTGGGTGCTCGTGCGATGGTTCCAGGCGAGGCACGCTGGTGGTCTATCAGTGGTCGTCCTGCCTATGACAGTTTTCAGAATTTCGTTGGTTTTCGAGGATCGGGTACCGATCTGACCGAAAAGAAGAAGAGCGCTGAAAACGTCAACCGACTTGCCCAATATGACTCACTTACCAATCTCGCAAACCGGTTCCAGATGCAGCAGACACTGGAGAAAATCCTCAAAGCTCCTCTTGAGCAGCACCGCGAATGCAGTGTTTTCCTGCTCGATCTCGATCGCTTCAAGCACGTAAATGATACGTTGGGGCACCCAGCCGGCGACGCTTTGCTCAAACAGGTTGCGCAGCGATTGATAAGGTCTGTTGGCAAAATGGGCCGGGTCGGCAGGTTGGGCGGCGATGAGTTTGAAGTACTCATTCCGGGCCGGTCAACCGAGGAACAATTGGGCCAGTTGGCGTATGAAATCATCCATTCATTATCGCAGCCCTATTCTATCGAGGGGCAGCGCGTGGTTATTGGCGCATCGATCGGAATAGCGGTGGCTCCGCGAGATGGTCAAACAAGCGAATCTCTCGTGCGCAATTCGGACCTTGCTCTTTATGCGGCCAAAGATGGCGGTCGCGGGCGTTACCACTTCTATTCCAACGATCTTCATTCGGCAGCTGAAGAGCGCAGCAAATTGGAAGAAGATTTGCGCGACGCCATTGCGCACGGTTCGCTTGAACTGTTCTATCAACCAGTAGTTTATGCACAGGGCGACCGGATCGCCGGTTTCGAAGCGCTGCTGCGCTGGAATCACCCCACCAAGGGTTGGCTTTCTCCGGCAAAATTCGTGCCGATTGCTGAGGATACTGGGCTGATCGGTGCAATTGGCGAATGGGCAATCCGCACGGCGTGCAACGACCTAGCCCATTGGCCTGAGAACATCCGCTGTGCAGTCAATGTCTCGGCGTTGCAGTTTGCCAATCCGCAATTACCGTCGATCGTAACCAATGCCATCGCTCGGGCGCAAATTGACCCTTCCAGGCTCGAACTTGAAATTACCGAGAGTGTGTTCCTCAATGACGACGAGGGAACCGATGCTATGTTTACCGCATTGAAGCGCGTTGGTGTTCGTCTCGCGCTCGATGATTTTGGTACCGGCTATTCATCGCTTGGCTACCTTAAAAAGGCACCATTTGATAAGATTAAGATCGACCAGAGCTTCGTTCGCGGGGCAACCGAGCCGGGTAGCCGCAACGGAGCAATTATCACATCAATCACAAGTTTGGCCAAAGCGCTTGGGATGGATACAACTGCTGAAGGTGTTGAAACGCTCGACGAACTTGATCTGGTTAGAAATCTAGGTTGCAGCCACATCCAAGGCTACATCTATTCCAAAGCCATCAGCAGCACAGCAGCCAATGAATTGCTGCAAACCGGCTTGCAACTCGAAGCACGCGGCTACCGCTCTGCAAGAGCACCAAGGCAATCCATGTTGCGCAAGGTTATGCTTGAACACGGCGGACAATTCTATAGCGCGCGAGTTCGCAATTTCTCGGGCGCAGGCGCAATGATTGAAGGGTTGTGGAATGTACCACCGGGCACCGTTTTCAACGTAGCGTTTTCAAAATCCTTGATCGCTTCGGCCGTTTCGATTTGGAGCGAGGATGACCGGATGGGTGTAAAATTCAACGAACCAGTGGATCTTGAGGCTGAAAACCAGTCCCGCGACATAAGAATTGGAATCGCCAATGGCTAAGGCTAGTTTCCTTTCCCGCTTTGCAAGTAGCACGGCTGCGGTGGAACAGATTCATGTCGGTGGTGTCGACTCGCGGCAGCGTTTGGAGTTGCTTGACAATTTCGAGAATCTCGAATTGGGCTGGTTTTGGGCCACCGATGCCAAAGGTCGCTTGATATATCTTTCAGAGAGCGCTGCTTCTGCGCTTGGTCGTTCGAGTACAGAATTGGTCGGTCAACAATTGACCGGTCTGTTCATTCCTGATCGTAATGATGACCCTGAAAAGGCAGAACGCCCGCTGCCGTTCATAATGAGCGCTCGAAATTCCTTTGCCGACCTTGCGGCAAGAATTGATATTGAGGGCGAAGACACAGAAATTTGGTGGTCAGTTTCCGGCAAGCCGCAAGTCGATGAGGATGGAAATTTCGTTGGCTATCGCGGCGGTGCAAAAGACATTACCGCGGTTCGCGAGCGGGATCGCGACGCTTCAAGGTTGGTTAAATTTGACACGTTAACCGGCTTGGCGAACCGTCACCGTATGGAAAAGCGGCTGACAGCAACCTTGACCGCGTATCAGGTGGCAAAGCGTAGCTGTGCTTTAATTATGATGGATCTCGACCGGTTCAAACAGGTCAATGATACGCTTGGCCACCCAGCCGGCGATGAACTGCTGAAGCAGGTGGCTCAGCGCTTACAAAGCATCCTCGGTAACGGATGCGAAATCGGCCGATTGGGTGGCGATGAGTTTCAGATAATGCTGCCGGACGTCGATGATCGGGGTAAACTGGGTGACTTGGCACAGCGCCTGATCCAAATGATCTCTCAGCCATATTCGATTGAAGGTAGCAGAGCCGTTATCGGGACTTCGATTGGCATTGCCATTGCTCCATATGATGGGATTGAAGCAGATGAACTGGTCAGTAGCGCTGACCTCGCTCTCTATGCGGCCAACGGTGGCGGGCGTGGGCAATTCCGTTTCTATTCGAGCGATTTAAAAGATGGCGCAAGACTTCGCAAACAAATCGAGGAAGATTTGCGCGATGCATTGCATCAGGAAGAATTGGAACTTCACTACCAACCAATTATTAGCTCCGAAACAGGCAAAGTCGCCTGTTTCGAAGCGCTAATGCGGTGGAATCACCCGGAACGTGGGTGGATTAGTCCGGCGCAGTTCATTCCCATTGCAGAAGAAACCAGCATTATCGCCGATATCGGCGAATGGGCAATTTTTCGAGCCTGCCGTGACGCCGCTTCTTGGCCAGGGGATTTGACGGTAGCGGTCAATGTTTCCGCAGTTCAATTCGCTAACGATGACTTCCCTCAAATTGTTGAACGAGCACTTCTCAATTCAGGCCTTGATCCCAAGCGATTGGAGCTGGAGATTACCGAAAGCGTGTTCATGAGCGATCCGTTCGCAACGAACCGGATGTTTAAGAAGCTCAAGAAACTGGGAATTAGGCTCTCACTGGATGATTTCGGTACCGGCTATTCGTCACTCGGCTATCTCCGCGATGCGCCGTTTGACAAGATCAAGATCGACCAGAGCTTCATTCGCGGATCGACCGCACCTGACAACAATAATTCGGCCATTATTACTGCGATTGTTAGTTTAGCAAAAGCACTAGGAATGAGCACAGTTGCCGAAGGTGTCGAATCGCTGGATGAGTTGAACCTTGCAACTGAACTTGGAGCGACCCTTATTCAGGGCTTTATCTTCGCCAAAGCGATGCCTCAAAATGAAGTCGAAGAACGGCTTAAGCAGGGTAAATTGGAATTTGTACCCGTCGGACCGGCGAAGCATCGGGCCGATCGGCGTACGGTATTCCACAAGGTCGGTGTGATCCATGAAGACCATAGATATGACGCCGTCTTGCGTAATTTGTCTAAAACAGGTGCAATGATCGAGGGAATTCTGAATATCCCGCAAGGCACTAATCTTGTTCTTGATCTGGGTGAGGGCCAATTGGCCGTTGCAATTGTGCGGCGGTCCGGAGAATCGTCGCAGGGGCTTGAATTTGAAACTCCTCTTGTCAGTGATGGTGCGGACGGCCTGTGTACTAGGCACCGTATTTCCCCCTATGCTCTGGCTGCTGCAGGAATGCCGTTGGGGGCGTTGCCTCCCGGGCACTATCCTTTGGTGAACAATCAGATGGCAGATGGCAGCCCTACCAGGCCGCAATTCCTGCAACTGGATCTTGCCAATAAATCGAGCTGAATGCCGGACTTCGAATTGTAGCTGCTGACAGGTCTGCGTGGTGGGGCTAAGGGGCGCGGATGACTGAACTTAAGAATATTCGCAATTTTAGCATTATTGCCCATATCGACCATGGCAAATCCACGCTTGCCGACCGGCTGATCCAGTTCACCGGTGGCCTCACCGCGCGCGAGATGAGCGAGCAAGTCCTTGATAACATGGACATTGAGAAGGAGCGCGGGATCACCATCAAGGCCCAGACCGTGCGCCTCAATTACACCGCCAAGGATGGCGAGACCTATCAGCTCAATCTGATGGACACCCCCGGCCACGTCGATTTCGCCTATGAAGTCTCCCGCTCGCTCGCCGCATGCGAAGGCGCGCTGCTGGTGGTTGACGCCGCACAGGGGGTCGAGGCGCAAACGCTCGCCAATGTCTACCAGTCGATCGAGCACGACCACGAAATCGTCCCCGTCATCAACAAGATCGACCTCCCCGCCGCCGAGCCCGAGCAAGTCCGCGCCGAAATCGAGG
>JBATLU010000318.1:0-5704 GCA_049289475.1 Pontixanthobacter sp.
GACGCTAGCACCGACATAGAGCGTGTGATTATCAATCTCGTATGGCTGGGAAAGTTTTGAAATGACCTTACGTGCCATCGCCTCAATCGAGCCTTTTTCCGAGGCGTCGCGGATGACTATTCCAAACTCGTCACCGCCAAGGCGTCCGCACATCGCATTGTCATCCATCAAAGCTTTGAGGCGCTGGGAGACTTTGGCGAGCAGACGGTCGCCCACTTGATGTCCAAGTGAATCATTCACCGCCTTGAACCGGTCGAGATCGAGCATCAAGAAGGCGCATCTGGACCGCCATTGAGAGGCATAGCGGATAGCGTCGCGCAAAGCCTCGTTGAGCATGAGGCGGTTGGGCAGTCCCGTCAACGCATCATACCGCGCAAGATAGGCAATCTTCTCGCTCGATTCGCGCTGTTCGGTAACGTCCGAACCCACTCCGCGGAAACCGGTGTAGGTTCCGCTTTCATCGATGATTGGCGTGCCGGACAGTTCCCACCAGCGGTTCTCGCCACTGATGGTAACTTTGACGATCAGATTGGAGAAACTCTCGCGCCGTTTGAGACGTTCTGCCAGATCATGTAGACTTGGCGCAAATTGGCCAGCCTGCCAAGTGTCACCAGCAATCAATTGCAAAAAGGGTTTCCCGTCGACCTCTTCCGGTGGCTTACCCAGAGCAAAGGAAAACCGCGGCGAAACAGATCGCACAAGCCGATTGGTGTCCACTTGCCATAGCCAGTCTGCCTGATTTTCTTCGAATTCGCGCAACAGCAGTGACACCACTTCGCCCTGTTCTGCCACCCCCGCTTCGGCAATTCGAGCCATCAAATAGGTCCGCGCACTCTCGATTGTGCCAACAATCACCACACCAACAAAGAACAGAATAATTGCCGAGATAGCAAATTGGCCAAGTATCGCGGCACTTATCGCGGCTGCCAATCCGGTCAGAAATGTAAAAATAATCGAACCGAGCGGCGCCGCCGCAACAATCAAGGCTGAGCCGACAATCAAAGCGGAAACGATCGACCAAAGGGCCAGCAACTCCACCGGAGTCCCTTGCAAGACAAAAAAGCCGATCGGGACGCACCAAACAGCTGCAATTAGGGCGATTGCCTTACAGTGCTGATTAAATTCGGTTGTGGTCATCCGGCGGCTATCGGCGTCAGCCAGACTTTTGTCGCACCGAACCCCGTAATACAGCACACCAAACAGCGCGAGCACCCAGCTAACCAGCGCGATGACATCGACTTTTCCGAAATATATCCACACCGACAGGGCTGCTGCAATGCCGTGAGCGCCCATCCGCATCGGAACGCCCTCTGCCAGCTTGGCATATTGCAAACCGCGCAGCCGTGCCCAATCGTCCCGATCAGGATTACTGATCCCGAGGACGGCGAGCGCCGGAAGCCGGGCAGTCATTGCCGGAAGATCGGTGGGAGTTTCTTTCACCTGTAAACCGGTAAGCGAAAAAAGTTAGCGTCTGGTAAAGCTTTCCGCGGTTTTAGGTCGGGAATTCAGAAAACAAAAATGCCTAATTTTCGTCACTCAACTGTGACGGATTTGGCGAGATTTCGCGGCTGGTCGACGTCTGTGCCTTTGATGCAGGCAACATGATAAGCGAGCAGTTGAACCGGAACGGCATAAACCAGTGGCGCAATAAGCGGATGGACTTTGGGCATTTCGATCGTAGCAATGCAGCCATCACCGGCTTCTTCAATACCTTCGCGGTCTGAAATCAGGACAATCTGGCCGCCGCGCGCGCGCACTTCGTGCATGTTCGAAACAGTTTTCTCGAAAAGTGGGCCAGAGGGGGCAAGCACAATGACCGGAACCAGTTCGTCGATCAGCGCAATCGGTCCGTGCTTCATCTCGCCCGAGGCATAGCCTTCTGCATGAATATAGCTGATTTCTTTGAGTTTTAACGCCCCTTCGAGCGCGAGGGGATAGTCAGGCCCTCGGCCAAGATAAAGCACGTCACGGGCTGGCGCGATCAGATGCGCCATCGACGCAATATCGTCATCATGGTCAAGCGCGGCATTGAGACAAGCGGGTGCCTCCAGCAAATGTTTAACCACCTCCTGCTCTTCCGCGCGGCCCATCTTACCCTTTTTCACCGCCAGATGCGCGGCAAGCGCTGCTAGCACCGCCAATTGACAGGTGAACGCCTTGGTCGAGGCAACACCGATTTCGGGTCCGGCATGGGTCGGCAGCAGCAAATCTGCTTCGCGTGCCATCGAACTGGTGGGCACATTCACCACCACGCCAATCGTCTGGCCTTCCTGCTTGCAATGGCGCAGCGCCGCCAGCGTATCTGCTGTTTCGCCCGATTGGGAGATAAACAGCGCCAAACCGCCATCTTCGAGCACCGGATTGCGATACCGGAACTCGCTTGCCACATCGAGATCAACCGGAACGCGGGCAAATTGTTCAAACCAATATTTCGCAACCATTCCAGCATAATAGGACGTGCCACATGCAACAATCGTGACGCGCTTGATTTGCGACAGATCAAAATCGATCTGCGGCAAGGCCACGGTTTCTTCTGCGCGGTGAACATAGCTGGCAAGAGTTTGCGCAACCACGGTCGGCTGCTCAAAAATCTCTTTTTGCATATAGTGGCGGTAGTTGCCCTTCTCCACAGCGGCAGCGGATGCACCTGAGGTGGAAATGTCGCGCTCTACCGGCGTATTTTCCTCGTCATAGATTGTCGCACCGTCACGAGTGACGACGACCCAATCCCCCTCCTCAAGATAGGCGATTTTCTGGGTTAGAGGCGCGAGAGCAAGAGCGTCTGACCCCAAGAACATTTCGCCTTCGCCATATCCGAGCACCAGAGGCGAGCCTAGGCGCGCGCCGATCAGCATATCGGGATGTTGGCGAAACGCGATTGCGAGCGCAAAAGCACCGCGCAGCGTCGGCAAGACCGTCTTCACGGCCTCTTGCGGAGTGGCGCCATTTTCGATTTGCTCAGAAATCAAATGCGCGACGACTTCGCTATCGGTGTCGCTTTCAAGTTTCCGGCCTTTGGCAATCAATGCATCGCGCAGCGGTTTGAAGTTTTCGATAATACCATTGTGAACCAGCGCTACTTCATCGGTCGCGTGCGGGTGAGCGTTATGCGTTGTTGGGGCGCCGTGGGTGGCCCACCGCGTATGCGCAATACCAATCGCACCCGACGCGGGGTTTGCAGCCAGTTCCTCAACCAGATTGTTGAGTTTGCCCTGAGCCCTCCGCCGAACCAAAGCGCCGCCATCAATAGTGCAGATACCCGCACTGTCGTAGCCGCGGTATTCCATCCGCTTCAGCCCATCGACCAGACGGTCCGACACGGAAGCGTTGCTGACGATGCCGATAATTCCGCACATATTGTGGTGCCTTCAATTTTGAAACTGGATTGGATCAGCGCGCTAGTACGCGAAAAACCTTTGAATTTTATGTAACGAATGCTGGCAAAGTTTCAATCTTTGTCAGGGGTCTTCGACGGCCTGCCGCTCCACCACAACAGCAAGCCTGCGCCAATGATAATCGATGCGCCGGCCAAAGTGCCCAGATCCGGACTGTCTCCGAACCAAAACCATCCTAATGTTACCGCCACCAACAGCTGCACATAAGTCATCGGAGCGATTATGGCGGCACCTGATTTGGTCGTGCCCAAATACACCAACCAATGTGCAGTCGTGGCAGTGATCGCGACAAATCCGCAGCGAAGAACGATGGTCCAGTCGGGAACACCGATTTGCAAGGAATCAACGCCGCTGAAGTGGCCCCAAACTGCTGCAACCAACAAGATTGGTGCGGCAACACCAGCCATAAACATTTGCATCGAAACCGGGCTACCGTCCCGCGCACTGGCACGATTTGCAAGCATCAAAAAGCTCATGAAAAAGGCTGAGCCGAGCGGCAACAGGGCGACAAACCCCAGTTCGGCAAAATTCGGACGTAAAATCAAAATTACGCCGCAGAATGCGATGACACTTGCAAACCAAGTTGCGGGCCTGACCTGTTCCTTCAAGATTGGCCCGCTGAGTATTGCGGTGATGATCGGGGCGACAAATACCAATGCCGTAGCCTCTGCCAACGGCATGACGAAGATTGCTGAGAAAAATCCGATTGTCGCCATCGATAGGCAGAAACCTCGGGCGATCTGGAGCCACGGCCGCTTGGGGCGAAATCCCGCAGCGCCTTCGCGCACCATCAAAATCGCAGAGAGGCCAATCGCCGCAAAAGCGAACCGAAGCGTTGCCACAGCGATAGGTGACCATTCTCCTGCCATACTCTTGATGACAGCATCACCAACCGACAAGATGCTGAAGCCGGCAAGGGCATAGAGCAGCCCCACACGGTTATCAGTGTCAGCCATCGACTACCTCTCGATATTGGAAAAGCATGGCACGTAGGTTGATTAGTGCCAAAAGGATATCGGAATTAGGCAATTCGTAGCCTGAGTTATTGACTCAACTTTGCTTCGTTTTCCCCGCTGCCCGCGCTTTCGCGGACTTGTTTTCGAGATATATCCACGGGACATGAGCAGCATCGAAACGGGAGCGGATGGCACGCGGAAAGAAGGGCGGCATATGATCGCCGACGATGAGAATATCTGCTTCTGGAAAATCTTCACGCATGATTTCTTCAAAGATTGCGTTCGCAACCGCCTCATGTACTTCGAAGCTGCGGCAAAGCATCGGAAAATCGGCGCGCCACTGGGCGTTGCCTAGCCTACACACATCTGTACCCAGAAGCTCATTTGGTCCGACCGGCAAATGCGCATTTACCGTTAGCCAATAGATCAAATTCCGCTTCGATTTGGAGGCTCGCAACCGATTGCCCAGAATTTTGGGTACGTCAGTGTCGCACACACCGGCGAACACGCCGTCGCAGAATCTAGCTTCGCTCTTGCGCAATTCGGGTTCGAATTCGCGATATTCGAAGCCCAGTTTAGGATACCACTCATCGCGATGGAAAAAATCGCCGTTAAAGCTGTGAAAGGCCATGGTAGAAAATCCCGCTGACCGGAACGCTTCTGGCAAGCAGTTCGATTTGTCGAAGTCAAAGCTTAAGTGATCGGCCCAGGCCCCACACCATTCACGGATCTCTGCATTGGTTGTAGAACCATAATATTTGCTCATACCCCGCTTCGCGCTGTAGCGCGATGCGAGGCGGGATGTATTCCAAACCTGGCGGTCGATTGACTGGTCGAAGGGAGCAGACGGCAGACCCCAGCTTTCCACAATGATCACCACCAAATTATTGGCCGAGATGGTTTCGGGCCGAATTTCATTCTGCAGAATCGCAGAATCGATTGCTTCTCCCGCAGGTGCGCTTGCCTTGTAGGATCCGCGTGTTCCCGCAGTGGCAAAGCTATCTAAATTGACTATCAAGGCAACCATGGCGATCGCCATTACGAATTGATTGCGCGAACGAAATTTTTCTACCCGGGCGCCAAAATAAAGACCCGCCCCCATCGATACAAGCAGCAGCAGCCCGGCAAGGGCATATTCCGGCGACTGTTTGATATTGAGCTCAAACATATATTGTTTGATGCTCAAGACATTGACCAGATCAATATTGAATGACCGTGTAACGTAGAGCGCCAACAACGTCAGAAAGATCATTCCGATGGCAAGACGTCGGACACCCTGACTCGATCGTTGTGAAAGCAAGATCGCTGCCAAGCCACAGAATAAAATCGGGCCTGCCATGGCCGGACCACCAA
>JBATLU010000319.1:0-3548 GCA_049289475.1 Pontixanthobacter sp.
TGTCACCGTCGATCACGCAGCCATCCGAATCGCGCGCGCCGCACAGGCTGAACCGCGTATCGACCGCCTCCCATTCTCCGCCGCGATCGGGCAAACGCATGACGACCGCCGCGATACCGGCGGCAAGCAGCAGCGTGAGCCACGGGAGCATACTCCTGACCCACGGCTTGCGCTGGCGGCGGAGCGGCTTGGTATGAAATCGGGGTGGGCGGGCCATAGGTGTCCTTCCCAGATTGCGCGCTGCACCGGAAGAGCGGCGCGAAAGCCATCAACACCAGTTTCGCCGCCTTCCGGTCCATGGTTCTGCCAGACCTTCATCAACCAGCAGCGATCCGAGCGATACGCCATCTCGGCTGATGATCCGCAGCTTGCGGCCATAGCGGTCTTCGTCACGTCCTCCTCGCTCCACAGTGAAAGGCGCGGAGTTTAGTAAATCGCGCATCCTTGATGTCGCTTTGTGTCCCAGGTCGCGCTCGGCAGAGCAGGCGGCATGCGACACTTCGGGTGTATTGATATCGGCTATGCGGATCTTGGTGCCGTTAAGCCAGAAGGTGTCTCCATCAACGATGCATGTCACTCTTTTGCCGCTGCCACATTGTGCAAAATGCGCGTCAAACACCGAGCCATTTGACCCGTTGACCGAGGTGGGCAGGCCCAAAACAATCGCGGCAATAAACAATCTGAACATGGCGCTGCATTGCCGCGCGCCAATGTTTGCGCCAATTCAGGGACAACACCTAAGCAAAGTTGCGTGTTGCGGATTGCTAGAGCGCACGCTTCCCCTAGGCTTTTACAACGGCTATGCGCGGCGAGACCCTGCCCGAAGGATCAGGCCCAAAGGACAAGCGATGCGCGCGAGTGACGACAAGACCAATTTGAACAAGGCGGAAACGCTGATCGAGGCGCTGCCCTATTTCCAGCGCTATGCCGGGCGCACCTTCGTGGTGAAATACGGCGGCCACGCGATGGGCGACCCCAAGGCTGCGCGCGAATTTGCCGAGGATATTGTGCTGCTGAAAGCAGTCGGGATCAATCCGGTTGTGGTCCACGGCGGTGGTCCGCAAATCGGCGCGATGCTGAAGAAGCTTGGCGTCGAAAGCGAATTTATCGACGGGCTGCGTGTCACCGACAAAGCCACAGCCGAAATCGCCGAAATGGTCCTCTGCGGCGGCATCAACAAGGAACTGGTGAGCTGGATCGCCAAGGCCGGTGGCAGGGCGCTCGGCATATCGGGCAAGGATGGCGGGCTGGTTACCGCGACCAAGGTAGAACGCACCACCCGCGATCCGGAAAGCAATATCGAACGGGTGATCGACCTTGGCTTCGTTGGCGAGCCTTCAAAGGTTGATACGCATGTGATCGACACCGCTGTGGCCGCCGGGATGATCCCGATTATCGCCCCGATCGGCGCGGGCGAGGACGGGCACACTTATAACATCAACGCTGACACAATGGCGGGTGCGATTGCCTCTGCCTTGGGCGCGGCGCGGCTGTTTCTGCTGACCGATGTTGCGGGCGTGCTGGGTAAGGATGGCGAATTGCTGATCGATCTGCGGCCATCTGACATCGCGGCTTTGCGCGAAAATGGCACGATCAGCGGGGGGATGATCCCCAAGCTGGAAACCTGTGTCCACGCGGTGGAGGGCGGCTGCGATGCCGCGGTGGTGCTCGACGGGCGCGTGCCGCATGCGATGCTGCTTGAATTCTTCACCTCGCGCGGTGCGGGCACGTTGATCAGCGCGGGATGACTGTGTTGTCCTATTGATACACCATGGCTAGCGCACTATGTCGGTAATTGGTTCGCAACGAGGAATATATGAACGCATTTATTAGTATCGTGATCATGATGGCGGAGACGATCAATATGATCATCATCGTCTGGTTCATCCTTGGGCTGTTGTTCGCTTTTAATGTCGTCGGGCGAGACAACCAGTTTCTGGTTCAAATCGAACAATCGATTTCATCTCTCCTAGCGCCTTTGCTAGACCCAATCCGGCGCATTATGCCTAACACCGGAGCTATTGATTTCTCACCGATGGTTCTGTTGCTCCTGATCCGCGCCATCGTTATTTTGCTCAGGGGCTTAGCAGTCTAATGACCGCAACCCGGATTGACGGCAAAGCCTTTGCCGAAAAACTGCGCGCGCGTGTGGGCACAATCGCGGTGGATTTTGAAGCTGCTGCAGGACGCAAGGCGGGCCTCGCGGTGGTGTTGGTGGGCGAAGATCCGGCCAGCAATGTCTATGTCCGCAGCAAGGGCAAGGCCACACTCGCGGCCAATATGAACAGCTTTGAATACCGCCTGCCTGCCGATACCAACGAGGCGGATTTGCTGGCGCTGGTCGAGCAATTGAACGCTGATCCGGCGGTTGACGGCATTTTGGTGCAACTGCCACTGCCCGGACATCTGGACGAGCAATCGATCATCGGTTCGATCAGTCCGGACAAGGATGTCGACGGGTTCCATGTTATCAATGCGGGCCGCCTGTCAGTCGGTCAAAAAGGGTTTGTGCCTTGCACCCCGCTCGGCTGTATCATGCTGCTGACCGA
This sequence comes from Pontixanthobacter sp., assembly GCA_049289475.1. Taxonomy (GTDB): domain Bacteria; phylum Pseudomonadota; class Alphaproteobacteria; order Sphingomonadales; family Sphingomonadaceae; genus Pontixanthobacter. The sequence goes on from JBATLU010000319.1 coordinate 2,550, forward strand.
CCGCTTGGGTGATTTGTCGGGCCTGGAGGCGGTCGTGATTGGACGCTCTAACATCGTCGGTAAGCCGATGGCGCAATTGCTGCTCGATGCGAATGCCACGGTCACCATCGCGCATAGCCGGACCAAGGATTTGCCTGCTGTGGTGCGCCGCGCCGATATTGTCGTGGCCGCGGTTGGCAGGCCTGAAATGGTCAAGGCCGACTGGCTCAAAGAAGGCGCGACAATTATCGATGTCGGTATCAACCGTTTGCCGCCTGCCGATGGTGAGGACAAAGGCCGCTTGGTCGGCGACGTCGCCTTTGACGAAGCAAGCGAAATTGCCGGAGCGATCACGCCGGTTCCCGGCGGTGTCGGGCCGATGACAATTGCGGTGTTGCTGCGCAACACGCTCGTCGCCGCGCACCGCAATGCCGGAATGGATGTACCCGAGGGGCTGTAATTTACACCCGCTGCGCCGCGAATGTTTCGACAAGGCTGCGGCAAAACGGTAAGGGGCAGGAATGTTCAAAAGTGCCGCAGCTCTAGCCCTCCTGTCCATGCTTACCGGATGTGCGGGCGGACCGCGCGATATGTCGCGCGACCGGATCGACCGCGCCTTGCGCGGCGCGCCGGGTCAGGCGCAGCCGGGTAGCATTGTCGCTGCTGAAATGGCCTTTGCCCGCACCGCGCAGGAGAAAGGCCAATGGACCGCATTCCGTGAATTCGCGGCAGAAGGCGCGGTCATGTTCGCACCCGGCCCGGTCGATGCGCAGACATGGCTGAAACAGCAATCCAATCCGGGGCAAGCGGTGCAGTGGCAAGCGCATGAAATCTGGATGAGTTGCGACGGGTCCATCGCTGTTAGCAAGGGCGCATGGCAGGCGCCCGACCAAACCAATGGCTATTTCACCACTGTCTGGCAGCGGCAGATGAACGGCGAATATCGCTGGCTGCTTGATCAGGGGGATACGCTGGCCGTGCCGCTGACCGAACCAGATTTGATCAGGACGACGGTGGCAG
>JBATLU010000320.1:0-6705 GCA_049289475.1 Pontixanthobacter sp.
GATTGCGGAGTCAACAGAATGGGGGAGTTGGGTCCGGGTAACCACGAGTTCCAGATAGAATTGCCTCCACGTAGCTTGGCACCTGGCGAGTATAACGTCTACCTGAACTTCACCGCCCCATCGCACATAGGGGAAAATATCGACAGTCCCCAGGTTGTCGCCGGCTTCCGCCTGGAGGATAACCGCTCGGTCAGAGGCAATAGCCGCGGTGGATTCTTCAGCACGCTCTTGCCCTGGCAACGAATCGGCCCAGACATGGCGATGGACCTGGAAGGGGCCTCCGAACATAGAGCGCCTCTGGCGAGTAAGGGAGCAGAGCAAGATGCTTGAAAACAGCTCGATTTTGGTCACCGGCGGCACCGGGTCGTTCGGCAAGCAATTCATTGCCACAATACTTCAGCGCTACCAGCCTAGGCGCGTGGTCATTTTTTCCCGAGATGAGCTTAAACAGTTCGAGATGGCGCAGATCTTCGCTCCCGATGAACACCCAACGCTGCGCTATTTCATCGGCGATGTACGTGATGTGAATCGGCTGAGGCGCGCCTGCGAAGGCATTGATACCGTTATTCATGCCGCCGCACTCAAACAGGTACCGGCAGCGGAGTACAATCCCTTCGAATTCATCAAGACCAACATCCTGGGCGCACAAAACCTTGTCGAAGCCTGCCTCGACACGGGCGTAAAAAACCTGGTGGCGCTATCCACTGACAAGGCTGCCGCTCCGATCAACCTCTACGGTGCCACCAAGCTCTGCTCCGATAAGCTCTTTACCGCCGCCAACAACATCAAGGGCCACCGCGACATCCGCTTCAGCGTGGTGCGCTACGGCAACGTGATGGGCAGCCGTGGCTCGGTGATTCCCTTCTTCCTTGAACGCCTCAAAACCGGCGTGCTGCCGATCACTGACCCGAACATGACGCGGTTCAATATCAGCCTTCAGGATGGCGTGGACATGGTGTTGTGGGCACTGGAGAATGCCAAGGGAGGAGAGATCTTCGTACCCAAGATCCCCAGCTACCGCATCACCGACGTGGCTGAGGCCATCGGGCCGGATTGCCAACGCCCGATCATCGGCATACGACCCGGCGAAAAGCTCCACGAAGAGATGATCACCGCCAGCGACAGCTTCAACACTCTGGATCTGGGCAACTATTTCGCCATCCTGCCCTCTGCAGGGAAACATACGGTCGAGTCCTACATCCAAGCACACGGTGGTCATCCGGTAACAGCGGGTTACGCCTACAACAGCGGCACGAACAATGAGTTTCTTACCGTGGAACAGCTCCGCGCACTGATCCGGCAACATGTTGATCCTGAGTTTACTGTTTAAATTATGATTCCCTACGGTCGCCAGGAGATTACTGACGCTGATATCGCCGCTGTCGTCGATGTGCTGCAATCGGAATTTCTTACCCAAGGACCGATGGTGCCGCGCTTCGAAGAGGCCGTGGCCGATTACTGCGGTTCCGCCCATGCCGTTGCCGTAAATAGCGCCACGTCGGCACTGCACCTTGCCTGCCTGGCGTTGGGTGTCGGACCAGGCGATACGGTGTGGACCAGCCCCATCACCTTTGTCGCTACTGCCAACTGCGCACGCTACTGTGGAGCAAAGGTCGATTTCGTCGACATTGACCCGCGCACCTACAATCTCAGCCCCGAGTGGCTAGCGGAGAAACTTCACCTGGCTGAACGGGCGGGGTGCCTGCCCAAGGTGGTGATTCCAGTGCATCTGGCAGGGCAACCCTGTGATTTGGCTGCCATTCAAGACCTGTCACAACAGTATGGCTTTCGCGTCATCGAGGATGCCTCGCACGCCATTGGTGGAAAATACCAGGGGGAGTCAATCGGCAACTGCCGGTACTCCGCCATCACCGTGTTCAGCTTTCATCCGGTGAAAATCATCACCACAGGAGAAGGCGGCATGGCGCTGACCAACGATGCTGAACTGGCCAACCGCATGGCCCTCCTGCGCAGCCACGGCATCACCCGTGACCCGGCCGAAATGACCAATGTCCCCGACGGCCCCTGGTATTACCAGCAGATCGAACTGGGCTTTAACTATCGCCTGACCGATCTGCAAGCTGCACTGGGTGTAAGCCAATTGCAGCGGCTGGATGACTTCGTCGCTCGACGCCACGCTATTGCCGCGCGTTACGACGAAGCGCTTCAAAACCTGCCGCTGGTTATCCCCTGGCAGCATCCGGACGCCAATTCCAGCTGGCACCTGTATGTGATTCGGCTGAAACTCGATGAAATTCGCAAGACTCACCGGGAAGTTTTCGAAGCCCTGCGCAGCGCCGGTATTGGTGTCAACCTGCACTACATCCCGGTCTACCGCCAGCCATATTTTGCACGGATGAGCTTCGCGCCAGCGGGGTTTCCGGAGTCGGAACGCTACTACGTCGAGGCCATCAGCTTGCCGATGTATCCGGGGTTAGCCGAAGCGCAACAAATGCAGGTGATTGAATCCCTTCGTGAGGCGGTCGAACGATGAACATCGCCATCATCCCCGCCCGTGGCGGCAGCAAGCGCATCCCGCGCAAGAATATCAAGCTTTTTGATGGCAAGCCCATGCTTGCCCATGCCATCAGCGCTGCGAGAGCGTCTGGACTCTTCGAGCACATTGTCGTTTCCACCGATGACGAAGAAATCGCCGCCATTGCGAGGGAGTGGGGCGGAGAAACACCGTTTGTTCGTCCCTCCGAACTGGCTAACGACTACACGGCGACGGTACCGGTAATTGCCCATGGTATTCCAGCTTGCCGTGCCCAGGGGTGGGCATTTGAACATGTGTGCTGCATATATCCAGGGGTGCCTTTCATTCAGATCGAGGACCTGAAGAGAGCGCTTTCCCTTATGGTAGAGAGAGGGGCGGATTACTGTTTTCCAGTCACGGAATTCCCGTCTGCAATTCAGCGAGCACTCAGACGCCTCGACGATGGGAAGATGCAACCATTTTATCCGCAATTTGAGACGACAAGAACTCAGGATCTTGAGCCAGCCTATCACGATGCGGGTCAGTTCTATTGGGGCAAGACTGAAGCCTGGCTGAAAAACACAAGGATACACAGTAGCGGGATCGGATATGTGATTCCCAACTGGCGGGTTGTCGATATCGACACCCCTGAAGACTGGTTCCGTGCTGAAACGGTGTTCAAAAGTATCTCATCGTTGAGAAGTTAATACGCCTCTAATGTAAAGATTAGTTGAAAACCTGGAGAGGCAGATGACCTTTAAAACAGAACAAGAAAATTTCTGGGCTGGTGAATTCGGCACTGAATACATCCAACGCAATCAGGGCGATTGCCTGCTGGCCTCCAACCTGGACTTCTTTACAAAAGCCCTGCGCGGGGCGCGAGGCGTGAAGACCTGCATTGAGTTCGGTGCTAACATTGGCATGAACCTCAAGGCACTGAAACTGCTTTACCCCACGCAGGAGCAGTTCGGGGTCGAGATCAATTCCGTTGCTGCCCGAGAGTTGGCGCAGGTCATACCGCCTGGCCATGTGCACCACAGTTCCATCCTGGACTTCAATCCGCAACAGACTTGGGATTTGGCGCTGATCAAAGGCGTTCTCATTCACATTAATCCCGACGCGCTGCCGGAGGTGTACGATAAGCTGGTGGCCGCAAGTCAGAAATACTTGCTGGTGGCGGAGTACTACAATCCGGCGCCGGTCGCCATTCCTTACCGCGGTCATACAGACCGTCTTTTTAAACGTGATTTTGCCGGTGCAATCATGGACCGACACCCGCAGATGGAACTCGTGGACTACGGCTTCGCCTATCGGCGCGACCCGAACTTCCCACAAGACGACATCACCTGGTTCCTTATGGAGAAACATTAATAGTTTTTTGCTACTTTGACCATGAAAATCGCCATCCGTGTTGATGCTTCAACCCAAATAGGGACAGGTCATTTCATGCGCTGCCTGACCTTGGGGGACGCACTAAAACAACGTGGTGCACAGATTCGCTTTGTCAGCCTACACCTGCCCGAGCATTTGCAGGACATGGTGGCGGCCAAGGGGCATCAGTTCATGCCGCTTGATAGCAGCGCAATCGAAGAGATTCCAGGTGACCTGGTCCACTCCCACTGGCTCGGCACCAGTCAGCACCTCGATGCGCAAGAAAGCATTCAGGCGCTGTCTGACCACACTTGGGATTGGCTGGTTGTTGACCACTACGCACTGGATGCCCGTTGGGAGTCCGCGCTTCGACAAACAGCCAAAGCCATTTTGGTCATTGATGATATTGCTGACCGCGTTCACGATTGCGATGCGTTGTTGGATCAGAATCTTTATGCTGACATGCAGACTCGTTATGACGGCAAAGTTCCAGTGCATTCCCAGTTACTGCTGGGACCTCGCTATGCATTGTTGCGAGATGAATTCCGAAAGTTGCATGAGCGAGTCAATCCACGCACAGGGACTGTCAAACAAATTTTGGTGTTTTTTGGTGGCATGGATATCAACAACTACACATGTCTTGCCCTCAAAGCCTTGGCCGAAATTGCCGTCGAGGGGTTGCATGTGAATGTTGTGATCGGCGAACAGCATCCACACCGTACCGAAATCGAGACGACTTGTGTTGCGCAGGGGTATGTTTGTCATGCACAAACCAGTCGCATGGCTGAGTTGATGGCAGCTGCCGATCTAGCGATAGGTGCGGGTGGTTCAGCAGCATGGGAGCGTTGTTGTTTAGGGCTGCCTACGCTCAGCCTTTGTATAGCCCGAAATCAGCGTAAGCAGATTGCGGATGCAGCCGAAGCAGGTTTGTTGTATGCGCCGACGAGCAACGATGATTTGGTTGGCCTGCTCAAGAACCATATAAAGGCCCTGCTTGAAAATGCACCTTTGCTAAAACTTATTTCAAATAACGCAATGAAGGCTGTAGATGGTAGAGGGGTGATGCGTGTCGCCGACACCTTGGGTGTCAGGGTTATTGAAATCAGAACAGCAAACCAGAATGATTCGTCAAAGCTTTTTGAATGGCGCAATCACACAACGATTAGATCGGTATCGAGAAACTCAGGGCCAATTAAATGGGAGAATCACCAAGCATGGTTCACGGCTGTATTGGCTGACAAGGATAGAGTACTGCTTATTGGGCACATCGGGGATGAGCAAGTTGGAGTGGTACGTTTTGACAAAGAAGGCGAAGTTGCCGAGGTTTCGATCTATCTTGTGCCAGAAAGCGGCTTTGCAGGGCAGGGTTGCAGTTTACTGTTGAGCGCTGAGCAATGGCTTAGGGTCAATCGACCGGACATAAAACGTATTCGAGCCAATGTGCTGAGTGAAAACGAGCCATCGCAACGGTTATTCTTGGGGGCGAGCTACCGACCCGAATCAATTTATTACCTGAAGGAACTCTAAGAAAAAATGGATAGTGGTATGAAGATAGCTGATAAGTTGATTGGGCGAAATCACGCGCCATTTGTGATTGCCGAAATGTCTGGTAACCATAACCAGTCGCTGGAACGTGCCTTGGAAATTGTCGAGGCAGCGGCAAAGACTGGTGCCCATGCACTGAAGATCCAGACCTACACCCCCGATACGATGACGCTCGATCTGGACGAGCGAGAATTTCACATTAGCGACCCCAACAACCTATGGGCAGGTACGTCTCTTTACAAGCTTTACGCTGAGGCATATACCCCGTGGGAGTGGCACAAACCCATCTTCGACCGCGCACGCGAACTGGGCATCATTCCATTCAGCACGCCGTTCGATGACACGGCGGTGGACTTTCTCGAAAGTCTGAATGTGCCATGCTACAAGATCGCCTCGTTCGAGAATACCGACCTGCCGTTGATCCGTCGCGTGGCCGCTACCGGCAGGCCGCTGATCATCTCCACCGGCATGGCCACGGTGGCGGAGCTGGACGAAACGGTGCGTGCCTCCCGGGCGGCCGGCTGCCGTGACCTCATACTGCTCAAATGCACCAGCACCTATCCGGCCACCCCGGAAAACACTCATGTACGCACCATTCCTCACATGCGCGAGCTATTCGACTGTGAGGTGGGCCTCTCTGACCACACCATGGGACATGGCGCGGCAGTAGCCGCGGTCGCCATGGGTGCCACAGTGATCGAAAAACACTTCACCCTGCGGCGTGCCGACGGCGGTGTCGACAGCGCCTTTTCGCTGGAGCCGGAGGAAATGGCCGCGCTTGTAGCTGAAACCGAACGTGCCTGGCAGGCGCTGGGGGAAGTTCGATATGGGCCGAGGGAAGCGGAGAGAGCATCTTTCCAATTCCGGCGGTCGCTGTATGTAGTACAAGATCTCAAGGCAGGTGATGTGTTGACCAGCGACAACGTCCGTTCGATCCGTCCGGGGTTGGGGATGGCACCGAAATATCTCGACCAGGTGTTGGGGATGCGGATGAAGCAGGACGTGAAGCGGGGAACGCCACTTGCTTGGGAGTTGCTGGGTTGAGCCTGGTCCGCCTCATAGCGGGGAAACAATCGCGGTGTTGTTTATGTAATTTGCGTAGATTTTTGTACGTAAAATTGAATGGGCTAGGTCAGCCGCAGTAACGCCCTTGCATCGGAACTCCTCAAACGTTTCTATTCCATTAATGCATGTTACAAATGTCATATTGAGGTACTTAACTAAATGCCCAGCATGAGCACATATCGGCTTTTTAAGCGTTCTCTTGCAGCATTAAAAACAGAAGACGAGACATCACTTGATCACTTATATGG
>JBATLU010000321.1:0-1774 GCA_049289475.1 Pontixanthobacter sp.
GCCTTCACGTCGCCATGCAAGGCGCCACACCGCTGCTGCTCATTGTCGGCCTTCCTCCGCGCGAGTTCGAGGGTCGCGGCGGATTCCAAGAGGTCGCCCTAGCGCCACTGGCCGGAAATTTCGCCAAACATGTCGAAACCGTTCGCGACACACGTCGGTTGCCAGAAGCTCTCCTGCGCGCCCTCAACATTGCCCATGCCGGCCGCCCCGGTCCGGTCGTCATTGGCCTGCCCGAGGACGTCCTGTTCGAGAAAATCGATATCACCGATTCTGCACCACTCGTGCGCGCTGAACCCGGCCCCCAATACGATGACATGATCCAGCTCGCCGATGCGATCAACGCCGCCGAGTGGCCGATCATCATTGCCGGAGGGCGCTGGCCCCCAGACGCCAGTCGCCAACTTCAGAATTTTGCCGAGCGCATGGATCTGCCGCTCATGGCCTCATTCCGCAGCCAGGACGTGATTGACAACCGCTCGCCGTCCTATTGCGGCCACGCCGGTATCGCGCCACCGCCCAAGCTCAAGTCAGCCATTGCATCCGCAGACCTCATTATCGCGATTGGAACCCACCTCGACGAAATCACGACAGGTGCGTACGCAACGATCGGCGTTCCCAATCCGCGCCAGAAGCTAATCCACGTCCACCCGGACGCGGCTAGCATCGGCCGCAATCACCATGTCCATCATGCGATCGTTTCCACCACCGAGCGCTTTGCCCAACGCCTCGATGATCTCAGTCCATCCATACGCCCAGGCATGCAACAACGCTGGAGCCGCCTGCGGGGCGACATGCGATCGGCCTACGAGGCATCCCGCAAGGTTGCACCTTCGCCCGGTCAGTTGGGTATGGAAGACGTCATCGCTGAAATAGATGCAAACCTTTCTGAAGACGCAATCATCACCAATGGTGCAGGCAATTACGCTGCATTTCTCCATCGCATTTTCACCTTCAAAGAGCCCCTCACCCAGCTCGCGCCGCAATCGGGCTCGATGGGCTATGCCCTACCCGCCGCCATCGCTGCCAAGCTCGCCCATCCAAACCGCGAGGTCGTAGCGCTTGCCGGAGATGGTTGCTTCCAGATGGTTTCCCAGGAGCTTGCCACCGCTGTGCAGTATGGCGCCGCTATCATAGTCATCATCGCCAACAACGCGGGGTTCGGCACGATACGCGCAGCCCAGGAGCGGAACTATCCAGGACGCGTCACGGCGACGAGCCTCGTCAATCCTGATTTCGCAGCGCTGGCAAAGGCACACGGCGCCGACGGCCGCCGCGTCACCGACATCAACGCATTCAAGGAATGCTTCGCTCAAGCGCGCAAATCCGAAGGCCCATTCGTGATCGAGCTAACTCTCGACCGCGCCGCACTTGCCCCTGGAGTATCGCTGGAAAGTCTCCGCGCCGAGGTCGCCACAAAAATTAACAAAACGGAAATAGAAACACCTAATAAATCGTGAAATTTACACTTTAGCCATTAGTCAAACAAACAGCTGATCGTAGACCGTTAGAATTTTTTGGGCTAAATAAAGTCTTACACACGGAGCTTGGAGTTGTTGACCGGGATTGAAAATGGATCTGATCGGAGAGAACTCAGAAAAAAATCGGTTTAGCTGGAGCAAGGCAAGCGTTTTCGTTTGCTTCACTCTGTCAGCCGCACTTCTACTGAATTCTCTTTTGCATCCCAACACGCTGACCAGTGGATCCAAAAAGCCCGTAACGATGCCCAATTCCGCGACTACTGACCTTCATGACCGCTGACCCGCATGACTGCTGA
>JBATLU010000322.1:0-7229 GCA_049289475.1 Pontixanthobacter sp.
CATTGCTGCGCGGCCATGTGCCGATGCTGGCAAAGGGATCGTGGTCGCGCTGCTGCGTACTTGGCGCCGCCTTAGCAATGGCGTAGCATCGCGGAATTGCGGGATCGCGAAAGGCGCCCCAATTGGAGAAAATACCCAGACTGTCGCGCGCTTGCAGCGGTGCAGCCGCTAGTATCACCAAACATATTAAGCAAATTCCAAGCGCGCTTGGATAGGCTTTGGATATGATAGAACTAAGGTAAACTCGGCTGAACATCTGACCACCATAAAAAAGGGACTGTCCCCAAGCAAGCTAAACGCTTAGCATGATTGCCGAACTTCAATGAGGGGATTCTCCAATGCGTATTTTAATGGTTCCAGCACTGGCTTTGGTGCTCACGTCTTGCGGCTCGGCAGACAGTGTCATGGGCGGAAGCAACGAAGTGAAGATGGAGCCGGGCAAATGGTCCAACACCATGGTTGTTGAAAAGTTTGAAATGCCTGGCGCTCCGCCGGAAGCTGCCGGAATTTTCGCCGCTATGGTCGGCAAGGAACAGACAACCGAATCCTGCATGACCAAAGAAGAAGCAGCCGAGGCTTCGAAGAAGATCGAAGAAATGGCCAAGGGCTCGATCGGTGAAGACAGCTGTAAGTCGGACAGTTTTTCGATGAATGGCGGTAAGATCAACGGAAAGGTTACCTGCACCAACAAAGGCGGCGGTTCGGGCGTGATGACGATTGTCGGCACCCATTCCTCGACCGCGATGGATATGACCATGACCGCCGACATCAAAGATCCGAAAATGCCGGGCGGCGCAGCGCAGATGGTTATGAAAATGTCGGGCAAGCGCGTCGGCGATTGCGACAAATAACCAGAACTATCGGATTGGACCGGTGAAATATGGGGGCGGAGCACTATGCTGTTCCGCCCCCGTTTTTTGTTTGGCATCTTATATTTGATTGGCGCCGCTGCCGGGATATTCGATTGCGACCACTTCCCATTCCTTTGTTCCCGACGGCAGTCGCACGGTCCTGACATCGCCGACCGAAGCGGTTTTGAGCGCTCTGGCAATCGGGGAGCTCCAACCGATCAGCCCGGCAGAGGCATCCTGTTCATCATCGCCCACCAGAGTAATCGTCTTGCGTGCATCTTCTTCATCCGCGAGCATAACGACGGCGCCGAAGAACACGCGCGTCCGGTCAGGCTGGTCCGCAGGATCGATGACCCGTGCTGCCTTCATCCTTCGCGAGAGATGGCCGAGCTCACGGTCAATCTCTCGCAGCCGTTTGCGGCCATAGAGATAGTCGCCATTTTCGCTGCGGTCGCCATTGCCTGCGGCCCAGCTGATGACTTCGACAATCTCCGGCCTTTCTGTGCCGAACAGATGATCGTATCTTGCTTTCAGCGCGAGCATGCCCTGCGGGGTGATCGGGTTGGAAGGCGGTTTCACCCCGCCGCCATTACTGGAGATAGGACCTCAGCACTCGCGGCGTGCCGGAGCGGGCGTGTTCGGGATAGAGATGTTCATACACCACCGCATTTTCGAGCACGCGCTGGACGTAATTCTTGGTTTCGTAGATCGGAATACGCTCCGCCCAGGTGACCCAGTCAATCGCGCCCGTGCGCGGATCGCCATTGGCGCGCAGCCATTTGTTCACATTGCCCGGACCGGCATTATACGCCGCAACCGCCAGTGGATATGCGCCGCCATAATAGTCGAGCATCCGCGCAAAATAGGCGTCGCCCAGCTGGATATTATAGCTTGGGCTGTCGATCAAGCTGGCGGACATATAGCTCATGCCCAATTTGCCGGCTTGCTCGCGCGCGGTTCCCGGCATCAGCTGCATCAGGCCGCGCGCACCCGCATGGCTGATCGCATTTTGCGCGAATTGGCTTTCCTGCCGCGAAATCGCATGGACAATCGTCCAATTGGTGCCCGGCGGTGTCTGCAAAGTCGGGTAACCGAATTCGGTGAAGGTCAGAATGCCATCAGCGCCGGCCGCATCGTGGACATTGACTGCCAGATCGCGGCGTCCGATTTCACGCGCAAGATCGGCCACAAGCTGGTGCTGTTCGGGCGTATGCGCCTGCTGCGCAATTGCGCGGTAAAACTGAATTCCGGTCTGCCACGGTGCATCGCGTGAAACTTCCTTCACTGCCAGCGTCAACGGCTGGGCCTGAAACGATGCGCGCGAATCGCCCGCAACATAGATTTGCGCGGCCGATTTCAGATCGGGCATGGTCCGGCCTAATTTATCGAGCGCGAGCATGCCGTAGAAACGGTCAGGATAGGTCGCAGCCATTTCGAAATAGCGGTTTGCGTCTGCCGCATTGCCAGCCTTGGCAGCAGCAAGGCCTGCCCAATAAAACCCCTTGGATCGGGTTTGCGGTGTTTGCGCGGCTGATCCGTAATTGAAGAACAGCGGCGCCGCTGCAGCGGCATCACCCAAATCCCACAGCGCTTCCGTTCCGCCGAGCCACATCAGCGAGGTGTAATCATCGCGGATACGGTAGCTTTTGGTGCGAATGTCGACATTGGCTTCGAACAGATCGTCAGCCTTGGCCGCAATTTGTTGTGCCTGACGCGCATTGCCGATCCGCGCGAGGCGAAGCATTTCGGTGAGCAAGCTTTCCGAATCAAACGGAAGCTGGCTGAATCGTTGGCGGTTCGCGAGCGCATAAACTGCCGTGGCTCCTTGCCCGGTAGCGCGCAAATGCCGGACCTTATTATAGAGGAAGCCCGCGTCGTTGGCTGCTTCGGGCGGCACGCTCAAACCGACGGAATCGGGCTCTTGTCGCTTGAGATAGGCAAGCCGTGCCATGAATAGCGCCTGCTTTGCGGGCGTTACTTTAGCGATCTGCCGGCGCGCGGCCTCCTCATCACCTTGCCACAACAGCGCATCCATCCGCGCATCTTGATCCGCCAGCGTGAATTGCGCGCCGAACAGACCTTCGAGATAGGCCTGAGACGGGCTACTCATTGTACCGCCGCGCCATGCGTCTCGCGCGGTTTGCAGTGCTTCTGGCCGGTTCTGGTTCGCTAGCGCCAACGCATAGCGTGCCTTGGCAGGATTGGTCAGCGGTGGGAATTTGTCGAAGAATGCCGCCACCCGTTCGGGGCTGATCGCTTCGTCACCCAAGGCGTTTTCCGCGCGGGTTTGCAAGCTATCCTGTTTCGGGAAACCGGGGTTGGTCAGGATGAAACCGGCATAATCATCGAAGCCCATCCGGTCATTCTTGGTCAGGAAATCCCACCGGTTGATGGCTGCAGCCATGCGCGTCGGTGATTTTGCTGCCATTTCTTGCCGCGCCTGATCCCAGCTGGCTGGATCTTGGGCACAGGCAGGGGTGGCGATAGCCAAAACTGGAAGGGCAAAAAGGGCGAAGAAGGGAAGGGGTTTACGGTCCATGCTGGACATAATGGCCTGCGGCTCCTTATCAGGCGCTGAATGAAACGCCTTTGGGTGGGAAAAATCCCGATTCCCATGCGGACAACGTGAGGAATAGGCAAATGTTCTCCGGCTCAATTCCGGCTCTAGTGACTCCTTTTCGCGATGGATCGTTTGACGAGGCCGCTTTTCGCCGTCTGGTCGACTGGCAAATCGACAATGGCAGCAAGGCGCTGGTCCCCTGCGGCACTACGGGCGAGGCCTCGACGCTGTCCAACGCCGAACATCACCGCGTAGTGGAAGTGTGCATCGAACAGGCAGCGGGCCGTGTTCCGGTGATCGCGGGCTGCGGCAGCAACGATACCCGCAATGCGCTGCTGCACATGAACTTTTCCAAGAAGGCTGGCGCGGCTGCGGGTCTGTGCGTCGCCCCCTATTACAACCGCCCGAGCCAGCGCGGGCTGATCGCGCATTTCAGCTTTCTGGCGGAAAACAGCGACTTGCCGATCGTGCTTTACAACGTCCCCGCACGCACGGTGACCGATATCGAGGACGAGACCGTTGTCGAATTGGTCACAAAATATCCCAAGCGGATTGTCGCGATCAAAGATGCGAGCGGCGATTTGTCCCGCGTGGCGGATCACCGCATGGGGATCGGCCGCGATTTCTGCCAATTGTCGGGTAATGATGAATTGTGGTTGCCCCATTCGGCGGCCGGCGGACGGGGCTGCATCTCGGTCACCGCAAATGTCGCGCCTGCACTTTGCGCCGAATTCCATGAAGCCATCGCCTCGAACGATCTGGTCAAGGCACGCGAGATCAACGACCGGCTGTTTCCGCTGCATTACGCCATGTTCTCCGACGCGAGCCCCGCGCCGGTTAAATACGCGCTCACCCGCGTCCACGACTGGATTGAAGACGGCGTCCGTCTACCCTTGGTCAGCGCCAGCGAAGCGTCACGCAAAGCGGTTGACGAAGCGCTGGAGCATGCGGGGCTGGTGTGAATTAAAGCACCTCGTCTTCATCCAGCAAGGGTTCGGCGGCCCCTTCCGGTTCGCTCGCCAGAATGGCCTCGGTTATCGAGCCAATCCGTTCACCGGCATGGTCAAGATTGCCGACTTTCGCGATATGGAACAGTGCATCACCCTGATTGACCACCGGCAAGGTAGCATGGCCGATTATGATCCCGTCGATCGGGCTGATCATATCCTCGGGTTCCTCGCCGAACAGGCCTGAAACGGTCGCCAGAATTTCGCCTTCACGCACGACATCGCCTGATTTGCGCTGGCGGTGCGTGACCCCGCCGCGCGGCGCGCGGACCCAGCGCGAGCTGTTCGCGCGGGTGGGGATACCGACGGTGGTCAGTCCGTCGTCCATTTCAATCATCCCGATATGCGCCATCACGCGCAGCACGCCTTCGGTGCCTGTGTTGATCGAAAACCGGTCAAAACGCAGCGCTTCGCCTGTTTCCATCAGCAGCATTTCGACGCCGCGTTCCTTAGCCAATGCGCGCATAGAACCTGGCCGCAGCGGCGATTCAATTATCACCGGTGCGCCAAATGCCATGGCCAGTTCGACGAGCTTGGGGTTGCCAGCGGCGATGCGGATTTGCGGTAAATTATAGCGGTGGATTGCCGCAGTATGGATGTCGATACCCAAGCTGCATCGGGCAATGACCTCCTCGAGAAAGCAGAACGCCAATTGTCCGGCGAGCGAACCCTTGCGGCTACCCGGGAAGCTGCGGTTAAGGTCCCTCCGGTCGGGCAGGTAGCGGCTGTGCTGGACAAAGCCGAATATATTGACGGCGGGTGCGAATATGATCGTGCCTGACAGTTCTGCCGGATTGATACGAGCAATCAGCCGCTGGATAATCGCTGTGCCGACAATCTCATCCCCGTGGATCGCCGCGCTGACGAAAATTACGGGTCCGTGTTTCGCGCCTTGTAAAATATTAAGCGCAAGCGTTGCCGGAACGCCTGTGACCATGCTGCTGACCGGAATATTGACTGTGCCCGCTGTGCCCGGCGCTACCGATATCCCGCCGATTTCGAACGATTGCCAAACTGCCGAATCTTTCGTCATTCACGCCTCCACCCCGATCAGTCAGATAGGGCGCGTGGATGCTGATTTTGGCAAGACGGAAAATCAGCGCTGAGCGAAGAATATTTGCATTTAAGGTGATTGTTGCGGCCGCCTCTTTCGCTTCGGCCTTGTTCGCCCTACATGGCCCTCACTATGGCCCGTCCCAAACCAGAAACCTTCGATAAGCTCAAAGTCGTGGCCGAGAACCGGCGTGCGAAGTTTGATTATTCGATCGAGGACAAGTTCGAAGCGGGCCTGATGCTACAAGGCACCGAGGTCAAGGCCCTGCGGGCTGGTGAAGCGACGATTTCGGAAAGCTATGCCGAGGTCAAGGACGGGCAGATATGGCTGATCAATTCCAACATCCCGGAATATAGTCACGGCAACCGGCTTAACCATGAACCCAAACGCCCGCGCAAATTGCTGCTCAACCAGCGCGAAATCAATAAGATGATGGGCGCAGTCGAGCGCAAGGGCATGACGCTGGTGCCGATGTCGATCTATTTCAACAAGACCGGCCGGGCCAAGGTTGAGCTGGCGCTGGGCAAGGGCCGAAAATCGCAGGACAAGCGCGAATATATCAAGGATCGCGACTGGAAACGCGACAAGGCACGGCTGATGCGGGAAAAGGGATAATACTTCACGTTCAGCCTCTATCTATCGCGCTATTGTTACCCATATGCCGGATATGATCGGCTCGGCTGAAATCGCTGTTATTTTCTCGCCTTCGGGCTTGCGTCTTGCCGTGCTGCAGCGCAATGCGATGCTGCCATTATGACTACTATGCGCTCCAAAACTTTCCTTGCGGATCTGATCCGCAAATACACGCCCACGCGTGAGGAAATGGCTGGGAATAAATATCTCGCGCCGATTGCGCATCGGTTTCTTGCCCCTGAACTGTGGCGGTTCACGCGCCGTTCGGTCCCGCGCGGCGTTGCGCTGGGTATTTTTGCAGGCTTTATCATCCCGGTTGGGCAGATCTTCCTCGCTGCATTTATGGCTTTGCCGGCGCGTGCGAATGTCCCGCTGTCGGCCTTGGTGACCTTCATCACAAACCCGTTTACCTTTCCGTTCTGGGCGGTCGTGGCAAATCGGCTCGGCACGTTTATTCTGAAGATCGATCATGTCACAACCGGCGGTGCGGCCAAAACCGAGATGGCCAGCGGGCGGTGGTCGTGGTTTCTGGAATTGTTCGAAGGCGCGGGCGTTACTGTGCTGGTGACCGTGTTCGGTTTTATCGTTTTGGCCGTCGTCGGCGCTGCCATCGGCTATTTGGTTTCGGGGCTCGTTTGGCGCATCATGGTTGGTCGCAAGCGAAGCAAGCGGCTGAAACTTATGGTGTCGAGGCGTGAGGAAAGGCTCGGAGCGAGCAAGGCATGACGAGCAATGTGACGCTGGACAGCGGGGGCCGGGCGAATTTGAAAATCGAAGAAAACCGAAACGTGCTTTTTGGTGGTCTGGGCGCCGCAATTGTGGCGAGTGCCGGATTGATTTGGCTGGTGAGTGAAAGCGCGCTTTTGGCAGCTACTTTCTTCGCAGGCGTATCGATTTTGGCGTTGGTGGTTTTTGTCTTTTCACAAACCACCTCAAAGCAGTCGTTCGAAGAACTGGCGCCGCCTGACTGGTCGGTAACGGTTGCCGCGATCGAGCAACCCGGCATCGCGATCGCGATTACCGATCGGGCAAACCGGCTGACCTGCGCCAATTCTGCTTTCTCGAGCTGGTTCCCAGCCGGGATTGCTCCGCCCAATTTGCCGCTCGACCGCGCATCGCTGGAG
>JBATLU010000323.1:0-14194 GCA_049289475.1 Pontixanthobacter sp.
CACTACAGCAATGGTGCGCGGCAGGAACGGCAGCGGTTGTTTTCTCTCGGGTGCAAACAGCCCTTCGGCTTCAAGCCGGGCCTTGGTCTTTTCAAGCACGGCCAGCAGCGCGCCTTCACCGGCGATCTCCATGCTGTCCATCACGATCTGGTACTTCGACCGTCCGGGATAGGTCGTCAGCTTGCCGGTCGCGACCACTTCGATACCGTCTTCGGGCAGGAACCCAAGGCGCGCGGCACTGCCGCGCCACATGATCCCGTCGATGACCGCCTTATCGTCTTTAAGGCTGCAATAAAGATGGCCCGAGGCCGCGCGCTTGACCCCTGAAAGCTCGCCCCTAAGCCGCACAAAACCGAAGCGATCTTCGACCGATCGCTTGAGCATGGCCGAAATCTCGGTGATCGAAAGCGGCTCTGCGTTGTCGCCCGCGCGGCTTCGCGCTACCAGCGCGCCAGCTTCATTATTATTATCGAAAGGGCTGGGCATGAATATCCTGCTGTTGGGATCGGGCGGACGCGAACATGCGCTGGCATGGAAACTGGCGCAATCGCAATTGCTATCTGGTGCGCAGGATAGGTTTTATGCCGCGCCGGGCAACCCCGGAATTGCCGATCATGCCCAATGTATCGCGCTGGATGTGACAAAGCATGCCGCGGTAATCGATTTTTGCGATGAAAAGCGCGTCGGGTTGGTCGTTGTCGGGCCAGAAGCGCCGTTGGTGGACGGGCTGGCCGATAGCCTGCGCGGCGCAGGCATTTCAGTGTTCGGACCGTCAAAATCCGCTGCCCAGTTGGAAGGGAGCAAAGGTTTTACCAAGGATTTGTGCCGGCGTGCAGGCATTCCAACTGCGGGCTATATCCGGACTGCCAATTTCGATCAGGCAGTGACAGCCTTGGCCGATTTCAAGCCGCCTTATGTCCTCAAGGCCGATGGTCTGGCAGCGGGCAAGGGCGTGGTGATTCCCGAAACCTACGACGAAGCAGTGGCCGAGCTGGAAGACATGTTCGGTGGCCGGTTCGGGGCGGCAGGTGCCGAGGTGGTAATCGAGGAATTCATGCAAGGAGAGGAAGCCAGCTTTTTTGCCCTGACCGATGGTGCAACCATCCTGTCCTTTGGCAGCGCGCAGGACCACAAGCGTGTGGGCGAGGGGGATACTGGCCCCAACACAGGCGGGATGGGCGCATACAGCCCTGCCACCGTGCTAACGCCGCTTCTACGCGGAGAGGTGCTGGAAAAGATTATCGCCCCGACGGTCAAGACGATGGCGGATGAAGGTACGCCCTATTCCGGTGTGTTGTTCGCCGGTCTGATGCTGACCGAAGATGGCCCCAAGCTGATCGAATATAATTGCCGTTTTGGCGATCCCGAATGCCAGGTGCTGATGGCCCGCCTGGAAAGCGATTTGGGTGAATTGATGCTGGCCTGCGCCGACAGCAAGCTTGCCACCTGCCAGCCCGTGCGGTTCAAGCCGGATGCAGCGATTTCCGTGGTTATGGCGGCCAATGGCTATCCCGATACACCGGAGAAAGGCGGGGCAATCGACTTGCGCGATGCCGAAGCGAACGGGGCAAAAATATTTCATGCAGGTACACGGCACGATGACAATGGCGGGTTGGTTGCCAATGGCGGGCGGGTGCTCAATGTGACCGCCAGCGCTGCCACCGTCACCGATGCCCGGTCGGCTGCCTATCGATCAGTTGACGCGATTTGCTTCCCGTCGGGGTTCTGCCGCCGCGATATCGGGTGGCGTGAGGTCGAACGCGAGAGTAAGCATGGCTCCTAGCGGAGAACAGGCAGGATTGTTTCAATGAGGAAAATGACAGTAGCATTGGTTATGGCTGGACTGACCGCCTGCCAACCCATGCGCGAGGCGGAAGCGCCGGTAAGCATTGCTCCATCGGTGCCGCAGGATGCTGCGAATGCAGCAATGCTGCCCTCGCGCGAACCGGTGGCAACCCTCTCTTTCGTTCAAGCCGCGTGCGGCGATTGCCACGGCGTTGAATCGCCGAGTCTGTCCTCCAATCCCGAATCCCCGACATTCGAAGAAATCGCCAATCGGCCGGGCATTACCAAGGCAACGCTAACAGCGTTCCTAACCGATGCGCATAATTATCCCGAAGTGATGGATTTCGACCTCGACAAGCCAAGGGTGGAAAATCTGGTCGATTATAAGCTGACAATGCGGAGGCCCGATGCAGGTCAAAAGTAACCTTGAATATCATTGGCCAGTTAATTCGGTGCCTGTATAGACCTAGTCATTGCCGACAACGAATGGTCGGTTTGGGGGTTTTTCGTGGACGAGCGCAGGGCTGAACGTCATCAGATCACGATCATCGGACAATACCGTTCGGGCACTGGCGTGAAACGTAGTGTGACAATGCTTGATTTGTCGGAGACCGGTTGCCGGTTCTACGACCGGCGAACCGTGCTGCGAGTGGACGGTGCGTTAACATTGCGCGTGGCGACACTAGGCCCATTCGACGCCACGGTGCGCTGGATCGAACAGGACATTGTTGGCGTCAAATTTGCCAGGCCGATTTACGGCCCGGTGTTCGAACATATTCGCGACACGCTCGACAACAGTAGTTGGCGGCCACCGGTCTGAATAGAACCATGTCCTAAAAACGGGCGGCGTAGCTAAGCCCCACACTATGGGCATCACCCCATACCATTGTTACCTCGTTGCTGGTTTTCGGATGCGTAATCAACAAACCCGATAGGGTTCCGAAGGCAGCACCTGCCGCAACATCGTGCCAATAATGTTTGTCGGCCTCGACTCGTGCCAAACCTACGAATCCAGCAAGCGCGAGTGCGGGAATTCCTTCTTTTGATCCGCGCCGTTCCAGAATGCTGGTCGCGGCTCCGAATGCCATGCTGGTATGACCCGAGGGAAAGCTGCGGCGGTCACTGCCATCCGGGCGCGTTTCATGGACCACTTGCTTCATGCTTTGCGCAATTGCGGCACTTGCAGCCAAAGAGCCGCCCGCTTGCAATGCGCCCTGCGTGTCGCCATCCATCAGCGGAACGCCCAATGACCAGGTCATCAGCGCGCCCACGCCCACATCACTTGCGCTTGCCCAATCCTTTTCGCTCGAGGCAAATGCTGGTTGCGCAAGCATTAACGCTGGCAGAGCCGCAACAGCAATCAAATGGATCCTCAATGAGGGAAACCGAAACTGTTGGTGTGGGTTCATTGTCGCGACTCGCAATCCCAGCGTTATGATTTCACAGTGCTGCAAAGCTGTGAATTGCGCTCTGCTCAGGTCAATAGCAAGGAGGCTCCATCAAATACCAAACCGCCTCAATTATCCCAGCCGCTGTGCGACCAGCGCTTGCAAATCGGCCTCGGGCCGCGCGCCGTAGTGCGAAATGACTTCGGCCGCGCAAACCGCGCCGCGTGTGAGGCATTCGGCAAGCTCGGCCCCTTTTACATAGCCTGACAGGAAACCGGCGGCGAAGAGATCGCCGGCACCGGTGGTATCGACCAGTTTTTCGATCGGTTCTGCGGCAACTTCCGCGCGCGCGCCGTGCGAAATAGCCACCGCACCGTCGGCGCTTCGCGTTACAACCAGAGTCGGGACTTTGTCCTTGATCGCCGCAATTCCGGCTTCGAAATCGGCTTCACCGGTCAGTGTCGCGAGTTCGTGATGGTTGACGAACAGAATATCAATCAGCCCTTCTTCGATCAAAGCGCGGAAATCATCGCCATGCCGCTCGATGACAAAGCTTTCGGACGCGGTGAAGGCGACTTTACGACCGGCATTGCGGGCAACCTCTATCGCCCGCCGCATCGCGCTGCGCGGCTCTTCCGGATCCCACAAATAGCCTTCGAGATAAAGCACTGCCGCATCATGAATAGCGTCTTCGCTCAATGCTGCGGGCGGCAGAAACTGGCTCGCCCCCAAGAATGTATTCATTGTCCGCTCGCCGTCGGGTGTAACAAAAATCAGGCAACGCGCGGTTGGCGGCTCGCCTTCGCGGGCAGGTGTGTCAAAATCGATGCCAGCGGCGCGAATATCATGGCTGAACACGTCGCCCAGTTGGTCCTTCGCAACCTGACCGATAAAGGCGCATTGCGCGCCGAGTGCGGCAAGACCGGCCAAAGTATTGGCCGCCGAACCGCCCGAAATTTCCTTTGCTGGCCCCATCGCCTTGTAGAGGTCGCGCGCACCGTCAGCGTCGATCAGCGACATGCCGCCCTTGGCGAGCTGCAATTCTTCGATAAGCGTATCATCACACGGGGCCATCACATCGACGATAGCATTACCGATGGCGATTACATCGTAACGGGGCTGGGTCATTCTCAATCCTTGGAGTGTGTATCTGTTGCTGGCGCGCCTAGCCGCTTGGTGCGGTTGAGCCAAGGCTTTCCGGCAAGCTTTGGATTGACGGCAGCGCCATTCCGGCGGCAAAGCCGCTCATAATGAACAATCTTCCTGCCGCTTTGACTCTGGCCGTCGGCCAATTGGGCGACCCGCGCATTCTGCGTGTGCTGGCCAAAACAATTGTGGCCAGCCTGACAATATTCATCGCTGCCGGGTTTGGCCTATGGTTGGCACTCGATAGCTATCTTGCACGCTGGACTGGCAGCGGGAACGAAGAGCTAGGCGTTCTAATTGCTATCCTCGTCACGGCTGTCGGCGGATGGATCTTGTTCCGGATTGTGGCGCTGGCGGTGCTCCAATTCTTTGCTGACGAGATCGTGATGGCGGTGGAGCTACGGCATTATCCCGAACTGCACCATACGGCGCGTGATTTGCCGTGGCGTGAGGAGCTTGCCCAAAGTGCAAAAGGCATCTTGCGCGCAGTACTCGCCAACGGTCTGGCGTTGATCATCGCCATACCGCTGATATTCACCGCGATTGGCCCGGCGATTGTATTTTGGGCGGTCAATGCGTGGCTGCTGGGACGCGAATTGCAGGACATGGTTTGGTTACGCCATCGCAGCTCTGCCGGCGACCCGCCGCCGCTATCGGCCGCAACACGCTTTCTGTTCGGCGGAATTATCGCCGCATTGCTCGCAGTGCCCTTCCTCAATCTGCTCGCACCGATTATCGGGGCGGCCGGTGCAACACACCTTGTCCATCGCCGCAACGGGGTCAATCATGTTTAGTCGATTGCAGAAAACCATCGCTTTGATGTTGATACCGGCGCTGAGTGCATGCGGGGCTGCAACGCCGCGCCCGGTATCCGTTCCAGCGCCGCAGCCGGCATCTACGCTGCCAAACAGGCCGCAAACCCCGCCGCCGACCCGCCCAGCCGCCAGCATTCCCGGTTTCAACGCGCCGCGAATCATGTCCATCCCCGGGCTTGAAGGTGTGATCGGTTCGAACGCGGCAGGGCTGCAACGTCAGTTCGGCACAGCGCGCCTCAATGTCCGCGAAGGCGATGCACTCAAGCTGCAATTCACCGGCGAAGCCTGCGTGCTGGACATCTACCTCTACCCGCTAAGCCCGGGGGCTGAACCGACAGCAACCTATGTCGACGCGCGCCGCGCCAGTGATGCACTCGACGTCGGTCGCGCCGCCTGTGTCGCCGCACTCAAGCGGTAAATGGTCTGATAAGGGGAATTTAAGGATATTTTGCTTAACTGCGCCGGACTGAAACGAAGATTCTACAAGAGTTCCGGGCATTATGAGCTTCCAATTCGCCGATCTGGCCAAATCTGTTTCCGCTGATGGCGTTGTTACGCCAGACGAACTTCTATCGCTGCGCCAGCTTGGTTGGGGCGATGGCAAAATCCACCGCGAAGAGGCCGAGGCGATATTTGCGATCAACCGCACGCTGAGCGAGCCGAGTGTTGAATGGACCGACTTCTTCGTCGAGGCGCTGAGCGAATTTGTCCTAAACGGCACCGAGCCGCGCGGCTATTGCGACGAGGCCGAAGCCGAGTGGCTGATTGGCGCACTAGATTATGATGGCCGCCTCGAAACAATGGCAGAACTCGAATTGCTCGCACGGGTGATGGAGCGTGCGGGCAATGTCCCCGATGCGCTCAAACATTATGCACTGCGCCAAATCGAAGCCGCTGTTCTGACCGGAACCGGTCCGACCCGCTGCGGCGGTGCATTGTCCGATAGCTGCATCACCAGCGCCGAATGCAGATTGATCCGGCGTTTCATTTTCGCCAGTGGCGGACATGGACCGGCGGCAGTGAGCCGGTTTGACGCCGAAATGCTGTTCCGCATCAAAGATGCTACGCTGGATCAGGATAATGCCGCCGAATGGCCGGCATTGTTCGTTGATGGCGTGGCGAATTACCTTAAGGGATTCTCGCTCGCGAATGCCCAGCTCAGCCACGCACGGCGCAAGGAGTTGGAAGATTTCATCGCCGATGACAGCGTGAATGTCGGACGCTTTTTCGGCCGCATGGCCAAAGCCGCCCCGGAGGTGCACAATCACTTCGGCAAAGTGTTTGGCCGCAAAGCTGTGACACCCGGCGTCACCGAACGCGAAGCCGAAGGCAATCTGGTCACCGAAAACGAACAGAACTGGCTAAACGCGATGATCGAAACCGATGGCGAAGTCGATGCGCTGGAACGGGCACTGCTGGACCGTATCGCCAGCGAAATAGACTAACGCTCTGATTCAGAATTTGCTTCAGGTCGGAGCGACAATTTTCGGATTTGAAAGCCAGCGATTAGCGAACTTCCATTACGCGAGTACCGGAAGCGCCGAAGGCAGGCATTCGCAGCCCGTCCTTAGACAATTTAAACCATGAAGGATTCGCCGCAGCCACAGGCGCCTTTGGCGTTGGGGTTTTCGAATGTGAAGCCGGCGGTAAAATCGTCCTCCACCCAGTCCATGATCGAACCGACAAGATAGAGCACACTCGCGCCGTCGATGTAGAACACACCGGCAGGCGTCTCGATCTTCTCGTCGAATTTTACCTCCTCGGTCACGTAGTCGACCGAATAGGCAAGACCCGAACAACCGCGGCGCGGGGTCGACAGCTTGACGCCAATTGCATCATCAGGCGCCCTGGACATCAGCTCAGCGATCCGCGCTTCTGCGCCCTTGGTGAGCGTTACGGCCGCAGGAATCTGGCGTGTCTTTGTATCGGCCATCACAGCATCCCCAGTTCCAGCCGCGCTTCATCGCTCATCTTTTGCGGATCCCATGGCGGGTCCCACACCAGATTCACTTCGGCATCGCGAACACCGGGAACCGATGCAGCGCGCAATTCGACTTCACCCGGCATCGATTCGGCCACTGGACAATTGGGCGTGGTCAGCGTCATATTGACAACGACATCGCATTCATCATCGACCTCGACCCCGTAGATCAAGCCGAGATCATAGATATTGACCGGAATTTCGGGATCGTAAATTTCCTTGAGCGCTTCGATGACCGCCGCCTGTAAAGCGCCGCCACTACCGCTGACAGATGGCTGCTCGGGCTTCTTTTGCAGAAAGCCCTCAAGATAATCGCGCTTGCGCTCCAGCTTTTCGCCCATGGTTTCGGCGGCAGGCGCCACCGCATCGTCGACACGCGCGCGCTTGGGCGGCATCACTGCCGCGACTTCCTGCACTTCAATCTTCTTTTCTTCGCCCATCATCCGAAGATCCTCTTGGTTCGATCGATACCGCGCAGCAGCGCGTCGATATCGCTTTCATCGCTATACAATCCGAAACTCGCGCGCGCCGTCGCCGGAACGCCCAGATGCTGCATCAGCGGCTGCGCGCAGTGGTGGCCCGCCCGGATCGCGACATTCTCTTCATCCAATATGGTGCCCAAATCGTGCGGATGAACCCCCTCCATCTCGAAGGAGACGATTCCGGCGGTTTTCTCCGGCCCGAACAGGCGGATCGAATTGAGTTTGCGCAATTCATCGCGCAGCGTCGCGGCCAGGCCGCTTTCATGCGCGAACAAGTGCTCCATATCCATCGCTTCGACATAATCCACGGCGGCATGGAGCGCGATCACCTCCGTAATCATCGGCGTGCCCGCTTCGAAGCGCTGCGGCGCGGGGGCGTAGGTGGTTTTGGCAAAGGTAACCGTGTCGATCATCGCGCCGCCGCCCTGATAGGGGGGCATAGAGGAGAGAATTTCCTCGCGCGCCCACAGCACACCAACGCCGGTCGGGCCGTAGAGCTTATGCGCCGACAGCACATAAAAGTCGCAATCAAGCTCGCCCATATTGAGCCGCATACGCGGGGCCGCCTGACAGCCGTCGAGCAGAAACTTCGCGCCGACATTATGCGCCAGCTTGGCCGCGCGTTTTGCGCCCAGGATCGAACCGAGCACATTGGATACATGCGCCAGCGCAACAATTTTGTGCTGCTGGGTGAGCATTCTCTCCAACGTATCGAGATCGATCAGATGATCGTCGGTCAGCGGGCACACATCGATTTCTGCACCGGTTTGCTGCGCGATCATCTGCCACGGCACAATGTTGGAATGATGCTCCAACTGACTGAGCATGATCCGGTCGCCAGCCTTCAAATTCAGCCCGCCCCAGCTTTGCGCGACCAGATTAATCGCCTCGGTTGCACCGCGCACGAAAACAATTTCGTTCTCGCTCTTGGCTCCAATGAAATCCGCTACCCGCCGCCGCGCCGCTTCATAGGCAATCGTCATATTGGCTGAACGCGAATAGACCCCGCGATGAACAGTCGCATAATCGCGGCCCAGTGCGTTCGACATCGCATCAATCACCGCTTGCGGCTTCTGCGCAGTCGCTGCGGTATCGAGATAGTGCCACGGCTTGCCGTCCGGAGTCAGAAGTCCGGGAAAGTCGGCCTTGCGCGAAAGGGTGTCCGTATCGTTCACACAGCCCCCTGATCGAGTTCGTGCAGCGCGCCTTCGAGCATTCTCTCGCGGGTCTTTTCATCGCTAATCGCTTCAAACGCATCGCCGATGAAAGCTTGAATCAACAACTTCTTCGCCACCATTGGCGGGATACCACGCGCGGCCATGTAATAGCTCGCCATCTCGTCGAGCTGGCCGATTGCCGCACCATGCGCGCAGAGCACATCATCAGCGAAGATCTCCAGCTCGGGCTTGGTATTGGCGCTCGCACCCTTTTCCAGCAAGATCGCGCGGAAATTCTGCGCGGCGTTGGTTTTCTGCGCATCGCGCGCCACTTCGATCCGGCCGAGGAAATTACCCTTAGATTTGCCCCATTGGACCGCGCGGACCACCTGATTGCTGGTTGCACCCGGCTGCGCGTGAATCGTGCGCGTGACGAATTCTTGGACCTTGTCGCCACCGCCCAAAGTCACTCCGCCAAATTCGAAATGCGCACCCTCTTCCAGCGTGACTTCAACTTCGACGCGCTGGTATTTTCCGCCCGCGATGGTGTGGAATGCCTCGAAACGACCGCCCGCGCCGACATGCACCCGCAGCCGGTCAACCGAGCCCTTGCAACTCGCTCCCGACGAATGTCTCTGGAACTCGCTGCGTGTTTCACCGGCGGGCACATCAAGCGTGCGCCAGTGATTGATCGCCTCGGGTGCCGACGCGGCGAGATAGTCGCTATCGGCATAGCGCCAGTCCTCATCGTGCGTGGTGGGAAGAATTGCCATTTCGCTCACGCCGCAACCGCCTCGTAGCCTTCGTTCTCCAGTTGGAGCGCCAGTTCAGGCCCGCCGGTTTTGACAATCCGACCCTTGGCGAGAACATGGACGAAATCGGGCTTCACATAGTCAAGCAGGCGCTGGTAATGGGTAATCAGCAGCACCGCCTTGTCGGGGGCGCGCATGATCGTATTGATCCCGTCACCCACCGTGCGCAGCGCATCGATGTCGAGCCCGCTATCGGTTTCATCGAGGACCGCAAATTTAGGGCCCAGAATGCCCATTTGGACCATCTCGGCACGCTTCTTTTCGCCGCCGGAAAAGCCGACATTCACCTGCCGTTTGAGCATATCCATGTCGAGCTTGAGCAGCGCCGCTTTCTCGCGCGCCAGCTTGAGAAATTCGCCGCCCGACAGCGGTTCCTCACCGCGCGCGCCGCGCTGGGCATTCAAGGCCTCTCGCAGGAATTGAACATTGGAAACACCTGGAATTTCGACCGGATATTGGAAGCCGAGAAACAGACCGGCGGTAGCGCGCTCGTGCGGTTCGAGGCCGAGCAGATCGACCCCGTCGAGCGTCACCGATCCTTCGGTCACTTCGTAACCGGGTCGGCCGCCCAAAACATAAGACAGCGTCGATTTGCCCGCACCATTGGGGCCCATAATCGCATGCACCTCACCCGCACCCACTTCGAGGCTGAGGCCTTTGAGGATTTCGGTGTCGCCAACTGTGGCGTGAAGATTGGTAATTTTCAGCATTGCTTTTGGTTCTCGTAATCTTGTTGTGTTACCGCGATCAAAAGCGGCTGCGGTGGTGCAGGCCATCATCGCGGCGCTTGGGCGCGCGGCCCGGCTTGTCGAAGGGTTTTTCCAATTCGGCGAGGATCACGTCCTTGACCGCCTCCAGATCGTCCATCACTTGCGCTTGCGTAAAGCGCAGGATCCGTACGCCAACCTCGGTCAGCTTGCGGTCGGACAGTTCCTCGATCGTGCGGTCCGCCTCGGTCTCGCCCGAGATTTCTACCACCAGCCAACGCGTCTTGCAGGCAAAATCGACCACCGAGGACCCCATCACAACTTCGCGGTTAAACGCAAAATTGCCGACGCCCTTCTTGTCGAGCAATGCCCATAGCCGCTTATGCGCCTCGGACGGATGCCGCCGGTTGAACCGCGCGCGGTCATACAGTTTGTCCTTACGCGCTTCGGAAATGTTCCAGCCGGCGGTCTTGTCGGTATTGGCGCCATCACTGGAACCGAGCGTAAGTTTTTTTCGTTCAGTCATTGGGGGCCTAAGGCTGGATTGTGGTGGGCAACACCCAATTCGGGATTGTTTTCTACAGTGCCGGATCCGTTTGCGCCGGGTCCGTTTACTTCGGCCTCGTTTGCTTCGGCTTCTCGACGAAGGCGTTCGGCCATCTTGGCTGTCGCCGGAGCCGATGGCGATCCTTCCCGATAAACCGGATTCACCGCCAGACGCATATTGATCTGTGCATCCAGATCCTTCCCACGTTCAATGTGGATCTGGCGGACTGTTTCGAAAACACTATCAACGTCTTGGGGCGTTGTTCCATTGGATCGCTCGCTCTTGGCAAGCACAGCGTTCGATTCATTGACTGCTTTAATTGCCACTTCGCTACATCGTGGAATATCTGCACGATGTTGAGTTTCAAACGGCACATTATCTCCGATAGTTCGAACCACGGAGTTGAGGCAATTGCGATAGTCATCAACATATGGCGACATAATATATGGGTATTCTACCTCCCATGTTTTGGGTTTTTCCGGTTGAATCGCTAGCGGAGTTTCTCCAGCAGCCTGCATACCTATCAAGGCAAATATGCTCGCAAGAATCATAACTCACCGTTCGATAGTTCGGCAAACTCATGTTGTGTTTCGGCCATCACCCCACACTCCCCTCAAGGCTAATCGCTAGCAATTTCTGCGCTTCCACCGCGAATTCCATCGGCAGTTGCTTCATCACTTCCTTAGCAAAACCATTGACGATCAGCGCCACCGCCTCTTCCTCGCCCAGCCCGCGTTGCATCGCGTAGAACAGCTGGTCGTCGCTGATCTTGCTGGTAGTGGCTTCGTGTTCGATCTGCGCGGACGGGTTTTTCACCTCGATATAGGGCACAGTATGCGCGCCGCATTTATCGCCGAGCAACAACGAGTCGCATTGGGTGAAATTGCGGACATTATCGGCATTCGCGCCCACGCGGACCAGCCCGCGATAGGTGTTGTTGCTCTTGCCCGCGCTGATGCCTTTGGAGATGATCGTGCTGCGGCTGCCCTTGCCGTTATGGATCATCTTGGTGCCGGTATCGGCCTGCTGGTAATTGTTGGTCACCGCGACCGAGTAAAACTCGCCCACGCTGTCTTCGCCGTTCAAGACGCAGGAGGGGTATTTCCACGTCACAGCGCTGCCTGTTTCCACCTGCGTCCAGCTGATTTTCGACCGCGCTCCCTGGCACAGGCCGCGCTTGGTCACGAAATTGTAGATCCCGCCTTTGCCCTCGGCATCACCGGGATACCAGTTCTGGACGGTCGAATATTTGATCTCCGCATCGTCCATCGCGACCAGTTCCACCACCGCAGCGTGCAGCTGGTTTTCATCGCGCATCGGCGCGGTGCAGCCTTCGAGATAGGAGACATAGCTGCCCTTCTCCGCCACGATCAAAGTGCGTTCAAACTGACCGGTGTTCTCGGCATTGATACGGAAATAGGTGCTGAGCTCCATCGGGCAGCGTACGCCCTCGGGAATGTACACAAACGTCCCGTCGGAAAAGACCGCGCAATTGAGCGTCGCGAAATAATTGTCGCGCATTGGCACGACCTTGCCGAGCCATTTCTTGACCAGCTCGGGATATTCCTTGATCGCTTCGGAAATGGAGCGAAAGATCACTCCGGCTTTCTCCAATTCAGCGCGGAAGGTCGTTGCAACCGAAACGCTGTCGAACACCGCATCGACCGCGATCTTGCGCGAACCCTCAACCCCGGCGAGAACTTCCTGCTCGGCAATCGGAATGCCGAGCTTGTCATAGACGCGCTTGATCTCCGGATCGAGTTCATCGAGCGATCCAAGCACCGGCTTCTTGGTCGGCGCGGCGTAATAATAGGCGTCTTGATAATCGATCTTGGGATAGCCGATCTTGGCCCAGTTGGGCTCTTCCATCGTCAGCCACAGGCGGAACGCCTTCAGCCGCCAATCGAGCATCCATTGTGGCTCGCCCTTCTTTTCGCTGATGAAACGAACCGTGTCTTCGTTCAGACCTTTGGGCGCGAACTCCTGCTCGATATCCGAGTGGAAACCATGCTCATAGGTTTCCAGCTTCTTGGCTGCGTCGCGCGCGGCCTTGTCCTGGATTTCGGGGAGGGTGGTTTGTTCGTTCATGCCAGTTCCCGCTGGTGTGTGTTCTGGATGGCGGCGTTTTGGGTAAGCTGCGTCAGCGGAATATCCGCCAGCGCGCCGCGAACGGCCCGATTGACCACCGCCCAATGCGGCCTGACCGCGCAGTTCAGTTCCAACCCGCAATCATGCGCGCCAGTATCGACGCAGGCAGTAAGCGCAATCGGCCCCTCGATGGCCTCGACAATGTCTGCCAAGGTAATCGCCGCTGCTGGGCGAGCGAGTTGCAATCCGCCCTTCGCCCCGCGCACCGAACGCAGCAGGCCCGCCGCAGTCAGTTTGCTGACCACTTTTTGCACTGTCGGCGCGGGGAGATGGGTTTCCGCCGCCAGCTCGCTCGCCGACACACGCCCGCCGCCACAATGACGCGCAGCAGCGGTCATGGTGACAACGGCATAATCGGCAAGATTGGACAGACGCATAGTATCTAAACTCTAATTCGGACGGATTCGTTCCGAATTGCAGCTAGAGATGGTTGGCCAGCCCTTCAAGGGCAAACCATCTGTTGCGAGTCGTTAGCAAATAGGCCGGCGGACTAGCCCTTTTTACTTTCAATCCACGCATCGACATTCTCTTCCATGATCGACAGCGGCACAGGGCCGTTTCTGAGAATAACATCATGGAAAGCGCGAATATCGAAATTCTCGCCCAATTCAGCCTGCGCGCGGCCGCGAAGTTCCATGATTTTGAGTTTCCCGATCATATAGGCGGTGGCTTGGCCGGGATAGACAACATAACGCTCGATTGCTTTGCGTATATCGCCTTCGGGATTGGGGGTGTTGTCGGTCAGATATTGAATCGCCTGTTCGCGGCTCCAGCGTTTGTCGTGGATGCCAGTATCGACCACCAACCGGCAGGCGCGCCACAGTTCCATGCCCAAACGGCCAAAGTCAGAATAGGGATCGGTGTAGAAGCCCATGTCCTTGCCCAGTTCCTCCGAATAGAGCCCCCAGCCTTCGGAATAGGCAGTCACCCCGCCAAACCGGCGAAACGGCGGAACATCACCAAGGCCGGTCTGGATTGAACGCTGCAAATGGTGGCCCGGCAGCCCCTCATGGTAGGCAAGAGCCTCCAGTTCGTTCTTGGACATATCGTTGAGGTTATAGAGGTTCACATAATAGGTGCCGGGGCGCGATCCATCGGGCGCGGGGCTTTGGTAGAAGGCCTTGCCAGCGCTTTGCTCGCGAAACGCCTCGACCGCTTTGACCCTCAGCGGATCTTTAGGCAAAGTAGCGAAGAATTCGGGTAATTTCTTTTCCATTGCATCGAGC
>JBATLU010000324.1:0-3340 GCA_049289475.1 Pontixanthobacter sp.
GAGAGCCAGCGCATCCGCCTCGCCAGCCAGATCGGCAGCGGGCTTTCGGGCGTGCTCTATGTTCTCGACGAACCCAGCATCGGGCTGCACCAGCGCGACAATGACCGGCTGCTCGAAACGCTCAAACGGCTGCGCGATCTGGGCAACACCGTGATCGTGGTGGAGCATGACGAGGATGCGATCCGCCAGGCCGATCATGTGGTCGATCTCGGCCCCGGCGCGGGGGTGCGCGGGGGGGAGATTGTCGCGCAGGGCACGCTGAAACAGGTGCTCAAGGCGAAGAACTCGCTCACCGCCGATTACCTCACCGGCCGCCGCAAGATCGAGGTGCCGGCCACGCGCCGCAAGGGCAACGGGCACAAGCTCACCGTCCACGGCGCGCGGGCGAACAATCTGCAGAACGTCACCGCCGCGATCCCGCTCGGCACCTTCACCTGCATCACCGGCGTCAGCGGCAGCGGCAAGTCCAGCTTCACCATCGACACGCTGTACGCCTCTGCCGCGCGCACATTGAACGGCGCTCGGGTGATCGCGGGCGCGCATGACAAGATCACCGGCCTCGAATTTTGCGACAAGGTGATCGAGATCGATCAGTCGCCGATCGGCCGCACCCCGCGCAGCAACCCCGCGACCTACACCGGCGCCTTCACCAACATCCGCGACTGGTTCGCGGGGCTGCCCGAAAGCGCCGCACGCGGGTATAAGCCGGGCCGGTTCAGCTTCAATGTGAAGGGCGGCAGGTGCGAGAAATGCACCGGCGACGGGCTGATCAAGATCGAAATGCACTTCCTCCCCGATGTCTATGTCACCTGCGAGGAATGCGGCGGAAAGCGTTATAACCGCGAGACTTTGGAGGTAAAATTCAAGGGCCTCTCCATCGCCGACGTGCTCGACATGACGGTGGAGGATGCGGAGGAATTCTTCAAAGCCGTGCCGCCGATCCGCGACAAGATGGCGATGCTCAATGAAGTCGGCCTCGGCTATGTCAAGGTCGGGCAGCAGGCGACCACGCTGTCCGGCGGGGAGGCGCAGCGGGTCAAGCTGGCCAAGGAACTGAGCAAACGCAGCACCGGGCAAACGCTCTATATTCTGGACGAGCCGACCACCGGCCTGCATTTCGAAGATGTCCGCAAATTGCTGGAGGTGCTCCAGCGGCTGGTTGACCAGGGCAATTCGGTGGTGGTGATCGAACACAATCTCGACGTGATCAAAGTTGCCGACTGGATCGTCGATCTGGGGCCGGAAGGCGGCGTGCGCGGCGGCGAGATCGTGGCCGAGGGTACGCCCGAGCAGGTGGCGAAAGTGGCGCGCAGCTTCACCGGCGGGTATTTGAAGGGGATGTTGGCGAAATAGAGCGCCACTATTCCCCCCTCCCTTGAGGGAGGGGGTATAGTGATGGCTGCTATATAGCGAACATTTGACCACACTGGTCGAGATGCGGTCTCTATTTGATGCCCTCTGTGCCTTGCTTGATCGTCGCTTACGGAATAATCAGGCAGTCAGAAAATCCCAAATTTCTCAGCAAAGAAATCTTTGATCAAATAGAACCCGTCGGGACCTCCTAAGTGCCTGTATTCGAAAGCTTCATTGTTCAATTGGCGCAAATCGAAAGACCGCCCAGCAAACTCATAGACCCTTCGGTATCGCTCAAAAACTTGCCAACGCGGCTCTGCTATGTCGTGCGCAAATGCGTTTCTTACTTGATAGATTAAAGCAACGCACTGATCCTCATCCGACGAAATTGGGTTAGGTAGCACAATACCTTGCTCCTCTCTCACCCGATTTAGGGTGATGGCAGCAGCACCAAATGCAATCGTCAAATTGTTCTGTAGTGCAATGATAAGATCACTGTCGCTACCTAGCGCTTTCGGCACGACAAAAAACATATCACTTTCGTGGAACGTCACGTCTGCGTCCAGTTCGCCGGGCTTAATCTTACCCTCGAGACCATAGTGATAAAGCTTCCAAGCAAAGGCAAGTTGCCCAAACGCTGTGTTAAGATATTTCAATTTCGCTCTCTGAAACTGCAATCGTTATTCAGATATTAAGTCCGGCACATATATTTGCCGTAGCGGTATCATGGTTCGGTATCTGGGCGACAATTGACCGTAATGTGTTTGAATAAGATCAACAAACTCTTCGCCATCAATCAGCCTCAGGCGTGGTGCGCTTCGTTCTCTAATGCGGGCCTGACGAGTGTAAGATCCCAAGGTTACAAAGAGCGCAAATTCCCCCTCGCCAAGCGTACCAAGCAACTGGTGGACCTCCGGCTCGCCTATTGAACCAGTTTGTCTCTTGCATTGAATCTTTATGATTGGAGGCTGAAAGCCAAGTTCATCCATATGGGCAATTACGTCTACCCCTCCATCACCGGATTTCTCTGAAACTCGGGTCGTGTAGCCCATACATTCCATCAAGTGCGCCACAAAATGTTCGAACTCATAGCCATTAAGTCCGGCCATGATGCGCCTTGCTACGAAGTCTTGTGTGCTTTCTTCGGCAAGTTGAGATGCGTTTTGTGTCGCAAGATCATCTGGGATCGCTTCCTCATCGATGGTTTGTGACGATGATTGGATTTGGTCTGCTTCAACTTTGGCCCTGAATTGAGATGCGTGAGATCGAATCCTGAACAAAGTTATAAAGGACCCGATTTCGTTCAATGCTGCTTGGCTAAAATCGCTACGAGGAAACTGCCCTTGCCACTCTACGCCGATGAAATTCGGCTTATTTCGCTCATCCTCAGCATCCTTTGGCTCGTGCCATTTTTGTCCGGTAGCATAACCGATATTGACCATTCGATTATGCTTCGAAGGATAAACGATTAGGTCGCCCTCTTTTACCTCATGTGCAAATCGAAATAGTGTCCCGGCATCAACTGGGACCGCACCTGGTTTCTTCTCCGGATAGGCTGCTTGAATTGCGAGCTTATAGGCCTCACGATCCGCAGGCATTTCAAATATGTTGCCTACCTTGTTCCATCCGAGACAAACGTATTTGCACTCTATCGGATCATCACCGACCCACTCCGGCATGTGGACGCCCCATACTTTCCCCATAAACATCGACCTATTACATTGTTGATTTGTAGCAATCATTCAAATTAGCCTTGCCACCTTCTTTGCCAGTTGCGGGCACAATCGGCAAACACCATCATCTCGTAAGATAAAATCCGCGCCGCAAAAAACATTGCTCTGCGCAAATGCCAAAATAGCCGCATCCACTTTGGGCCGCTCAGGCTCGATTAGATCATAAGCATAGGCAGGAAAGTCAGGACGAGAATGGTGCATGATGCCAGAGTAAGGGTCATAGCCATTGGCAACCGCCTCGATCTGCAATTGAG
>JBATLU010000325.1:0-1680 GCA_049289475.1 Pontixanthobacter sp.
GCGTATAGGACTGCCAGCTTTATAACTGCAGCAAAGTAAACCGCGCCAAGGCTGACCGCAGCAAGCAACTCAACAAAATCCATTTTTGCAAGCAATGCTGGCGCGGCAAGGACGGTGACAAACAGCATGGTGCAGCGGTTTAAGGCAATCGGTGCCCAATTCATTATCTGCACGTAGATTGCCGCGATAATGATGAGCAGGCCGGTGACGAGACCCGGCGTTCCAAACTGCGCGGCAAAAAACTGCGACTGCCAGGTCAAGCCGATACCAACGATCGCGCCAATCAGGCATTGCGGCCATTGTTTGAAATCGCCCTGCTCCACATTGACCCAGCACCATGCAAACATGAACGATGCGAAAAAGGAGGTCAATCCGAAGAGCATTGTGCCCAGAACAATCCAGCCGATGATCGATCCAACAACGAGGAGAAGGATGAGGAACCCATCGAACCTGGACAATAAAGCTGGCTGCTGTGCTTGTTCGGTCACGACAATTTCCTCTTTAACTGTTAAGCGGCGAAGCCAGCCAGACGGAATTTGATAAGCATTTCAGCTTCAGACATGATCCGGTCAATCAGCTCGCGGCAACTCGGGATATCATGGATTAGTCCCGCCACCATCCCGCAGCTCCAGGCCCCAGCATCCATATCGCCATCAATCATCACCTTGGGGTATATTCCGGCGACCTGTTCATGAATGTCGGCGATCTTAAGGTCAGCGCCTTTTGCACGCTCAACCCGCAGAACATGTTCCACACCGGCGTTGTTCAACACACGCTCGGTGTTCCGAAGCGGACGCATGACCAAGCGGGTATCGAGCTCAGTTGCGGCAACGATGGCGGCTTTCACATTGTCATGAATTGGAGCCTCTTTGGTTGCCATGAATCGCGTTCCCATATTGATGCCCTCGGCACCCAACGCCAACGCGGCGACAAGGCTGCGCGCATCGGCCATGCCACCCGAGGCAATGAAGGGTATCGACAGTTCATCGGCCGCGCGCGGCAACAAAATCATATTCGGGATATCATCTTCGCCCGGATGCCCGCCGCATTCGAAGCCATCGACGCTAACGGCATCGCAGCCGATCCGTTCGGCCTTGAGCGCGTGACGAACCGACGTGCACTTATGAATGACCGTTATGCTCGCTGCTTTCAGTGACGGCATATGTTCTTCAGGGCTTCGGCCAGCCGTTTCGACAATCCTGACGCCGCCCTCGACAATCGCCTGAATATATTCTGCATAAGGTTGCGCGGTGAAAGACGGCAGGAATGTCAAATTGACGCCGAACGGCTTGTCGGTCATCGAGCTGCACTTTGCAATTTCAGCAGCCAGCCGCTCCGGCGTGGGCTGCGTCAAGGCCGTGATTATGCCCAAGCCACCCGCTTCCGACACAGCGGAGGCCAGTTCTGCCAGACCGACAAAATGCATGCCGCCTTGGACGATTGGATGTTCAATTCCAAAGAGATCCGTAATCCGCGTTTTCATCAATTATCCTCGTTAAATCCTGTTTGGGTTTGCCATCGCCAAATCGCTATGTCAAATTCCTCTGAATATATCTTAGCAGAGAGATAACATGACAGGGAA
Organism: Pontixanthobacter sp.; assembly: GCA_049289475.1. Classification (GTDB taxonomy): domain Bacteria; phylum Pseudomonadota; class Alphaproteobacteria; order Sphingomonadales; family Sphingomonadaceae; genus Pontixanthobacter. The sequence continues at coordinate 1,583 of JBATLU010000325.1, forward strand.
TTATCTTGCCAGCAAGAGATAAATCACAGGTGCAGGACACTAAGGTCGACGGGGTCGACGGGGTCGAAGCGGTGGTGGCGGAGTGGGCAACTGTGCGC
>JBATLU010000326.1:0-1601 GCA_049289475.1 Pontixanthobacter sp.
GGGTAGGGGCGCTGTTGCAGGTGCGGTCACCTGTTTTGAAGGCCGGGTGCCTGCCAATTGAGCGCCGATCGATAGATCATTTGCCGCCAATTGCGCCGACCGTTTGGCGTCGGCATCCTGCTTTAGCGTGCGGGCGACATTCTGCGCCTCTTGCCGCTGTTCCATTGGAATGAAGTCATCCATCTGCGCCAGACCTGCTTTGGCCGGTTCGAACCCCTCTGCATTGGACAGCGTCATCAAAGCATAGGCGCGGACCCAGTCCTTACTCACCAGATCGCCATTGAAGTGGCCGATACCGAGCAAATATTGAGCGCGCGGATTGCCGCGTTCGGCTGATGCGATGATATAGGGCATGGCTTCTTCGCGGCGGCCGCCCTGAAATAACAGCAGGCCATAGGTGTCGATTGCGCGGATATGGCCTTGTGCTGCTGCTTTCGCGATCAGAATTTCGGCCTGCGCGTTATTTTGTTCGACCCCGCGACCAAGCCGGTATGCCTGTGCCATATTGAACTGCGCATCGGGATCACCCTTGGCAGAAAGGTCGCGCCATTCGCGCACAGCAGTGTTGTAATCTCCCCGGTCCCACGCCTGATAGCCCCGGTCTAGATCGGCCATTGCAGGGGCTGTCCAGCCCAGCGCGAGAGTGGATGCCAGAATGCATAGGATGTTTGATCGTCTCATAGCGAATTTGCGAACCTTCATAATTTCCTGCCTGCGCAATCTGGCTGTTTGGGCATTCTATAGTGAACAAGGCGTTAGGAAAGAGTTTCCTCGCCTGCACACAGTGAATGGGATGCATACGACGAAAAAACACCCCTGCCATATCGGCCGCGTTAACTCAAAATTAGGGGTATCCTGCGATTTCAGTCTCCGAACCGCATTTGGGCGGTGCATTGAAACGGATTCAGGGGGACCAGGCCTTGCGTGTACTGGCATTGGCATCACAAAAAGGTGGATCGGGCAAGACCACACTTTCCGGACATCTGGCAGTTCAGGCGCAACGCGCCGGGGCTGGACCGGTCGTATTGATCGATATCGATCCGCAAGGTTCACTGGCCGATTGGTGGAACGAGCGTGAGGCGGAATATCCCGCCTTTGCGCAAACAACCGTGGCCCGGCTTGCCAGCGATTTGCAGGTTTTGCGCCAGCAGGGCTTCAAACTCGCGGTAATCGATACTCCGCCGGCAATTACCATGGCGATCCAGTCAGTGATCAGCGTGGCTGAACTGATTGTTGTCCCGACCCGCCCAAGCCCGCATGATTTGCGCGCAGTTGGCGCTACCGTTGATTTGTGCGAGCGTGCCGGTAAGCCGCTGGTGTTCGTGGTCAACGCCGCAACCCCCAAAGCAAAAATCACTTCGGAAGCTGCAGTTGCCCTGTCGCAGCATGGAACCGTTGCCCCAATTACACTTCACCATCGCACGGATTATGCCGCCTCGATGATCGATGGCCGCACAGTCATGGAAGTCGATCCCAACAGCCGCAGCGCTGCAGAAGTGACTGCTTTGTGGAGCTATATGGCGGACCGGCTTGAAAAGAATTTCCGCCGCACGGTGTTTGCTGCCCCTGGTTCCATGTCGCAGGTTGCGCCTGCCCACCGT
>JBATLU010000327.1:0-11414 GCA_049289475.1 Pontixanthobacter sp.
TAAGACATATTGGACAGAAAGCGCGTTTTGACCTCATCCGCCGCTTCGAGAGCTTTGTTCCGTTCGCGCAACGCATCTTCGGCCTTCTTCGAATCGGTGATGTCGAGCACAGTCAGCAGGCCATTACCGTCTGGCAGAGGCACACCTGCAAACTCCAGAGTCCGCCCGTCGGCCATCGCCAAACGGCCGCCCTGCTCCTTGCGGTCAAGCGTTGCTGCGCGGATAACTTCGCCAATCGCTTTGACCTGTTTGGGCTTTTCGAGATTGCGGGCGATTGCATCGAGCAGGTCGGGCGCAGAAGGATGCGCGTCCAGCTGTTCGGGTTCCAAACCCCACGTTCCCGCAAAACTTCGGTTCCACAATTGCAGTCGTCCATCGGGGGCAAAAACCGCCAGCGCTTCGAACAGGCTGTCGAATGTCGCCGTGCGCGTTCGCAGCAAGGTGTCGCGCGTGGCGGACAGGGCCAGTTGCTCGGTCCTGTCCTCTGCAATCAATACCAAACCGCCGTCGGGCATCGGCTGCGCGATCACCCGCAAATGCGTGCCATCGGATAGCGGCCAAGCCTCATCCTGTGTCGTTCCGGCCGAAAACCATCGGACGTGTTCTGCACGCCATTCGGGGAAATTGCGAACTTCGGGTGTTTTGCCATTCTCACGGGCGTTCATCAGCAACCGCTCAAAGTCGAGACCTTGAACCATTGCCCCGGAATTAAGCGCAAAAATCCGCCGGAACGGTTGATTGGCAAACGTCAGCTTGCGGGCGGAATCGAATTGCCCCACACCGAGTGACAATTGATCGAGCATCGAGCGTTGCGCATCGCGGAAGGCGCGCAATTGTCGCGCTTGCTCTTCCATTTCCTCGATATCAACCGCGTAGCCTGCCACACCTTCTTTCTCCAGCGGCAGATCGCTAACCCGCAGGCTGCGCCGCGCGCCGTCAATCGTTGCTGCGACAATCCGTTCGATCGGGAGGTTCTTGTCGGCCGCCTGACCGGCAATTTGCGCGGCAGTCAGCCCGTCTACCGTCTCGACCAGTTCTAATTGTTGTGCCACCGCGGCGTCTGCGCTGGCAGCACCGACGGCGGTGACATAGGCCTTGTTGACCAGTTGCAGCTTCGTATCGGGCCCGCGAAACCACATCGGCATGGGCGCAGCTTCGATAATGCCGACAAGAGCCCCGAAATCGCCACGGGCGCGTGCAGTTTCTTCGCGCAGCCTTGAGAGTTCGCTCTCGCTCTCGCTGAAATCGAATATCCAAACCAGTGCCGCGCCGCCGGGTGAAACTTGTGGATCTGCCAAGACACCGCGTAGCGCCAAACTGCGCTGCGATCCCGGCGGGGTAAGAGCCATGCGAAACGGTGCAGCGGTTTTCTGCGACCGACGGACGTTTTCGGTCAGTTCAGCCAATTGTTCCGCCGAAAGCCCTTTGCCCGCCGGGCCAGACAATTCGCTCAAATATTCAGGCAGCCGGTCAAGTCCGAGCCAACCGGCTAGCCGGTCTGACCCTTCGATCCGGCCATCGGTACGTACAATCAGCGGAATTGCGGGGGCTTCATCGATAATCCGCGCCATGCGTCGGGCGGCTTTGCGGCTACCCTCTGCTTTGCGCGTCTTGGCCATCGCCGCGATCATCATCCACGCGGCAGCCACCGTCCAAGCGGCAAGCAGCAAACCCATCAGGATCAACGCAGTGGGTGAAATATCCATGAGAGGTCAGCTATGCGCGCCAGAGGCGCTATGCAAGGTGATTACGGTCAATCTCTTGCGGTATTCCAATCTATCTCACCGTTCGCTCGATTGAGAGAACGGTGAGATGGAATATCAGGCGCTACTTAGTAACGGTAGTGTTCGGGCTTGAATGGGCCTTCCAACGGCACTCCGATGTAATCGGCTTGCTTCTGGCTCAATTTTGTCAGTTGCACGCCAAGCTTTTCAAGATGGAGCGCAGCAACTTTTTCGTCGAGATGCTTGGGCAAAACATAGACTTCGTTGTTGTACTGGGCACCCTTTGTGTAAAGTTCAATCTGCGCCAGCACCTGGTTGGTGAAGGAACAGCTCATAACAAAGCTCGGGTGGCCAGTCGCGCATCCAAGGTTGACCAGACGGCCCTTAGCAAGAATCATGATCTGCTTGCCATCAGGGAAGGTCACAAGATCGGTTCCGGGCTTGATTTCGGTCCAATCGTAGTTGTCGAGCGCACCAATCTGGATTTCGCTGTCGAAGTGACCGATGTTGCACACGATACTCATGGGCTTCATCGATTTCATATGTTCGGCGGTGATAACGTCTTCATTGCCGGTAGTGGTGACGAAGATATCGCAACGCTTGGTCGCTTCTTCCATGGTCACGACTTCATAGCCTTCCATCGCCGCCTGCAATGCACAAATCGGATCGATTTCGGTCACCATAACGCGCGCGCCGCCATTGCGGAGGCTGTCTGCCGAACCCTTGCCGACGTCACCGAACCCGGCAACGCAGGCGACCTTACCGGCCAGCATCACGTCGGTTGCCCGGCGGATCGCATCAACCAGCGATTCCTTGCAGCCATAGAGATTGTCGAATTTCGACTTGGTCACGCTGTCGTTCACATTGATCGCGGGGAAAGGCAGTTTGCCGTTCTTGGCGAGGTGATAGAGGCGGTGGACGCCAGTGGTTGTTTCTTCCGAAACGCCCTTCAAATTCTGCACTGTCTTGGTCAGATAACCAGGGTTGGTTTTGATATAGGCTTTGACCGCGCGTTGCATTTCGATTTCTTCAGCATTGGCAGGCTCAGGCATGGATTCGCCTGCTTCGAGCCGCGCACCCCACAGGGCAAACGACGTCGCATCGCCGCCATCATCAAGAATAATGTTAGCAGTTTGATCCAGGTCGGAATCGGTTCCCCAATCAAAAATCTTGCCGACATAATCCCAATAATCCGCCAATGTTTCGCCTTTGATTGCGAAAATCGGGATACCGGCAGCGGCCATCGCAGCGGCAGCATGATCTTGGGTCGAGTAAATGTTGCAGGTGGCCCAACGGAGTTCGGCGCCCAAAGCCTTGAGCGTTTCCATCAGCACAGCAGTCTGGATGGTCATGTGCAACGAACCGGTGATGCGGGCGCCTTTGAGCGGCTTCGAATCGCCGAATTCTTCACGCAAAGCCATAAGGCCGGGCATTTCAGTTTCAGCGATATTGATTTCCGCTCGGCCATATTCGGCGAGTGAGATATCCTGGATGATGTAATCTTGCTTATCAGCGGCCACGCAAATTCTCCTGAATTCAAAAAAATGGCGCCCGGGGCAGGCGCTTTTGGATTGGCTGCGATGTAGCGATCAGACAGCGCAGATGCAAATATAAAGATATCCTTATATCATCTAGCCATTGCCGCAGCACAGCCACATCCTATATCACGCGTTGAAAAGCGTTTTCACGAAAGGAAATAACACCATGACAATTGCAGTAGGCGACAAACTCCCCGACGTTAAACTGGTCAAGGCAACCGCCGAAGGCCCAGAAGCCGTCCAATCGAGCGATTATTTCGCTGGCAAAAAGATCGCATTGTTCAGCGTGCCAGGTGCATACACACCGACCTGTTCGGCGCGGCACTTGCCCGGATATGTTGAGAAGGCCGATGAGCTGAAGGCCAAGGGAATCGATGAGATTGCCTGTACAGCCGTAAACGATGCCTTCGTTCTTGGCGCATGGAAAACTGCCTATAACGCTGGTGACATCACTATGCTGGGTGACGGCAATGGAGATTTTGCTGAAGCCGTTGGCCTGACAATGGACGGATCAGGTTTCGGCCTCGGTAAGCGCGGTCAGCGTTTCTCGATGGTGGTCAATGACGGCGTGGTCGAACAGTTGAACGTCGAAGCTCCGGGAGATTTCTCGGTCAGCAGCGCAGAGCATATGCTCGGTCAACTCTAGGATTTTCATTAATTACAATAAAAGGGCGCCCTTCGCGGCGCCCTTTTTTGTCTTCAATAACCCATCAGACTTAGCACTTCTTTGCGGCTCCGCTGATCTTCAAGGAATGTGCCCATCATTCGGCTAGTGACCATGCCAACCCCGGGCGTACGCACACCGCGAGCAGTCATGCAGGCGTGGCTCGCATCGATCACAACGGCCACGCCGCGCGGCTCAAGGTGTTTCCAGATGCATTCGGCAACTTCGGCGGTCAGGCGTTCCTGAATTTGCAAACGCCGGGCATAGCCATGAAGCACCCGGGCGAGCTTAGAAATACCGACCACCCGATTTGTGGGCAAATAAGCAATTGCCGCTTTGCCGATAATCGGCGCCATATGATGCTCGCAGTGTGATTGGAATGGTATGTCCTTCAACAACACGATCTCTTCGTAACCACCAACTTCCTCAAACACGCGGCTCAGGTGAATCGACGGATCTTCGTCATAGCCCTGGCAATATTCCTTCCAGGCTCGCGCGACCCGCTTGGGTGTATCGAGCAAGCCTTCCCGCTGAGGATCGTCGCCCGACCAAGCGATAAGTGTCCTTATCGCGTCTTGAACGTTTTGCGGAACTATCACTTTGCCACGCTCAAGGTCATCGTCCGGCGTACCAAATCTGTTCATTGACCAATTCACTTTCACACTGCTGGTGTCGAAACAAAAGCTGGCACCTTGCCTCAACCAATTCTTGAGGTGCTGCCTGCCTTGCGCTGTTCAGGTTTCCTTACCCATCCCTCAAACAGTCCTGATTTGCAATTGACTGTTTTTGGCGATGCGCATTTAAACCGCGTTGAGATTATCGGAGATCTATTTTTTGGCGTCTTCGGATTTTTCGGGGGTGACTTCTGCATCCAACTTCTCGGCCGCTTTGCGCCGGTCAAAAACGTCACGCATGTGTTGTTCGTCATCCTGAGTCAGATATTGTTCGAAATCCGGAAAGTGATCATCCTCTTCCTCTTCGATGTGATGGAGGTAGTCATGTTTGAGCTGTTTGAATTTCACAAGCCACGCACCGCTCGACATGTCGGTTGCAGCAAGGTCATTCAGTGCTTCATTCAATTCGTGATGTTCCGCGACCGAATGCCGGGTCTCATCGGTTGTCGGTGGTTTGCGCAACATTGTTGAATAGAGTGCCTGCTCCTCAGCAGATGCGTGACTTTTAACTTCCTTCGTGAGGCGCGTGAACAGTTCTTCACGTTCTTTGGATTTGCCCTCGGTTGCTTCAATTTGGTCCAGCAAGTCGCGATGCTTATCGTGATCCCGCTTCAACCGTTCGAAAATCTTTTCGGCAACTGCCATCGCTGATATCCTTTCAGAATTGTTTCGGAACCACAACGACCGGACGCATCTGAGGTTCCGAATATGGGCTGGAATTTCGCCCTGCTCTCACCATATTCCCATTATGACCAATGGCCCGCCCCCATACCCGACTGTGGAAATGTTCGAAGCGGAGGCGCAAGAAGTTCTCGCGTCAATTCCTGCATTGTTGCGTGAAAAACTGGTGGACGTAGTGGTAAAGATTGAAGAGTTCGCGACGCCGCAGCAGCTACAATCGGTAAATCTGACCGACCGCTGGCGATTGAGTGGTTTGTACGAAGGGCACCCACTTACCCATAAATCAGTGTGGGCGAGCGGCGAAATGCCGTCGGTCATTTCACTTTTTCGCCAACCATTGTTGCGCGAATGGATCGAGACGGGCGTCGGGCTGAGGGATTTGATCCGTCATGTGGTAATTCACGAAGCGGGGCACCACTTCGGCTTTTCCGATGCGGATATGCACGCTTTGGAGAATGAAGTGGATGCCGCGGGCTGATCCACAAAACAAAAAGCCACCCCGGTCGGGATGGCTTTGGGATTATGGTGCACCCGGAGAGATTCGAACTCCCGGCCCCCTGATTCGTAGTCAGGTACTCTATCCAGCTGAGCTACGGGTGCACTTGGAGGGCGGCACATAAGGGGAGCCGTCCAGCTTGGCAATGGTTTATTGGCGGTTTAATAGCGGATTTTTGGCAGTCCCTCGAAGAATCCATTAATCACACAGCAGAATTGCCAAAAACCTTCGCTACCAGATCGCGGTCGAGCGGCGGCATCGGCAATTCAGCTATTACCGCAGGAGCGAACCAGCCAACCTCACCACCTTCAAGGCACTGTGGCTGACCGCCCCATTCAGTGACCTTGTAAAGAAGTATTACAATCGGTCGGCCGCTCTCTCCACCGCCCGATTCTGCAATGGAAAGAGGTTCAATTCCATCGCTCGAAATGTCCAACCCCAATTCCTCAGCGATCTCGCGTTTCAAGGCGTATATCGGAGCTTCACCAGCTTCAACTTTGCCGCCAGGAAATTCCCACAACCCGCCGTGTTGCTTTCCCGCAGGGCGCTTATGCATCAGCCAACAGCCGTCTGCGCGCGCGAAAGCCGCCGCAACCACCACCATCAATGTCGGGATTTTTGCCACTTCGCCAGCTCCGCTAAACCAAATCTTAATCTTTGAACCCCAAAACGCTCAAATCAGTCAAACGATGATGGAAGTAACCATGACATTGATGCAACTCCTTAAAAGGATCGCGAATGATGATCGTGGGGCAACCGCTATCGAATATGGGCTGATCGTTTCTCTTGTTGTTATCGCATGCATCGGTGCTTTCGATGCTGTGGCTAACGAGAATACCGGCATTTGGGCCGTGGTATCCACCAAGATTAGCGGCGCAATGGGTGGGGCATAAATTTACTGGCAAGGCTTAGGACTTTGTCAATATGTTGTCCCTATCCCGAATATCGCTTGGCTTGAAAATAACCAGGATGGCCTAGCATCGAAGACTGAACCAGGAGACTAGAAATGAAGTTTTTCAAAAATCTGCTTCGCGACGAACAGGGCGCGACTGCTATCGAATATGGTCTGATTGCTGCTCTTATCGCTGTTGCAGCGATCACTGCAATGCAGGGCCTCGGTAACGAGCTGAACACCACATTCTCGACCGTGTCGACGAAGATGGGTGAATCGAACACCGTCTGATAGGCGCTTCGATACCAAAACAAAGAAAGGCGGTAGGTTTCCTACCGCCTTTTTTGTTGCCTAAACTCCGCGATTTCATGGCGCTGCCTCTTATAGCGCCCTCGATCAGCTTCCGCGAATAACAATCTTGACCTTCTGGCCAGTTTGCAAATTATCCGTACTACTCAAACCGTTCAGCACGCGGAAGCGCTCAACTTTACCCGAATCATAGGCCATCCGGTTCGCAAGCGACTGAATCGTGTCGCCGCGCTTTACGGTCACCACATCGATCACCCGCGGCACAATCGCATTGGCCTCGGCTTGAGTAATGCGGCGCATCGAATTGAACATCGGCGTGAAAGCTGATGCCTGGCCCGATTGGGCTATCGTCGCAAAGTGATAGGCGCGATCCTTGGCGAATTCATACGCGAACACCACGACATCAACGGTGTTGCTGCCTGATTTAACTTTCGCCGTGCCATACGCTGCTGGAATGCCATTCACCGTGGTACGTTGGATGCTCGTCGGCGTAATTTTTTGCTGATCCGAACTAAGGCTGGCGAATACATTGTTTATATATGTGTCCATATTGCCGTTGTACGAAGCCAGTGAGAATTGGGCTTGGCCACTTTGCCCGTTAATCGACACCGCCTGCGACCCATTGACCATGTAAAAGCCATCGGGTGCAGTAAAGGAAAGCCGCAATTCAGGGTGAATGAACTGCCGCCCCTCGACGACGCCCTGTTTAGGATCATCACCATAGGTAATGCCATCAATTCGGGTCAGGAAAGTGTCGCGATTTGTCGTACCAGTGCCGCCCGCAGCCTTGGTTATCGCGGTCCGCACACGGCTGGCAGGGTCCGGATGGGTTGATGCCCAAGCGGGGATATTGGCACTGTCGCGCCCCTGCAATTGCGCATCGAGCGCATTTTGGTCAGCCAAGCTCTGAAGCACGGTGGCCATGGCATTGGGATCATATCCGGCCTTGGTCAGATATTCGATGCCGAGCTCGTCGGCCTGCAACTCCTGACTGCGCGAGAATTTAAGCGTGAGAAGCTGTGAACCCTGCAAGAATCCTTTGGACAGCGTGTTGCCAATTTGACTGTCGCCCAACAACACCCCTGAAAGAATCGCCAGTCCGGTGCCGATCAACGTATTCTTCTGCGATGCGGCCTGCCGACGCTGCGAATGGCGCGCGGCGACGTGTCCGACTTCGTGGCCCAGCACACCGGCTAATTCGGCCTCATTATTCATCAGCGCGACCAACTGGCGGGTGGAATAAATGTAACCGCCCGGAATCGCGAAGGCGTTGTTAACCGGGCTGTTGAGGAGCGAAACCGTGAACGAATCGCGGGCATTCCCTAGCCCCGACTGGACTGCGATATTCTTGCCGATTTGTTCGACGTAGGCAGCCTGAGGGCCTTGATAGGTGCCACCGAATTCAGCCAGCAATTGCGGATGGAATTCCGCACCTTGCTGCGATTCTGACTTGCTGATAGGTGCTGATGCCGCGGGAATTTCGCCGCCCATACAGCCGCCGAGCGTAATCGAAAGTGCTGCTGTGGAAGCAAGGGCTAGTTTTCTAATATGCGGCATTTCGGATCCTCCTGATATTTGCTGCCATTCTTAGCGCAAATTAATCATATATCCAATCAACCCACTGGATTGATGGTGGTTCCGGTGCTTTTCGTGAATCTAGTTGGTGCCAATTCGCAAGAAACGCTCTTCGCGGAGACTACGGATTTGATCGGGCGGCAATTTTGCCAGCGCATCCAATTCCTCGCCAATCGCCTGCGCAAGCGATGCCGAAGCCGCGGCGGGATCGCGGTGCGCGCCGCCGATTGGCTCTTTGACAATCCGGTCGATTACGCCAAGCTTGTACAGATGCTGCGCAGTGACCTTCATTGCTTCGGCTGCATCGGCGGCTTTTTCAGCCGTGCGCCACAGGATTGAAGCGCAGCCCTCGGGTGAGATCACCGAATAGACTGCGTGTTCAAACATCAACACGCGTTCCGCACTGGCCAGTGCCACCGCACCGCCCGAACCGCCCTCGCCCACAATGCACGCAACCATGGGAACGTCGAGCGCGAGGCACGCCTCGGTAGAGCGGGCGATGGCCTCGGCTTGTCCGCGTTCCTCCGCCTCGATCCCCGGGAATGCCCCCGAGGTATCGACCAGCGTCACCACCGGAAGGCCGAATTTATCTGCCAGTTCCATCAAACGGATCGCTTTGCGATAGCCTTCTGGCTTACCCATGCCGAAATTATGACGAATCCGGCTCTCGGTATCGTTACCCTTTTCATGACCAATCAGCATGATCCGGCGGCCATCCAGTTTCGCCAAGCCGCCCAAAATGGCTTCATCATCGCCATATTTCCGGTCACCGCCTAGCGGCATGAAATCTTCGAACGCATACTCGACAAAATCGCGGAAATGCGGGCGAAGCGGGTGCCGTGCTACCTGCGTTTTTTGCCATGGAGTGAGCGAATTATAGGTGCTGGCGACCAGATCGGCACTCTTCAACTCGAGCCGAGCTAATTCAGCGGAAATATCGACCTCGTCATTCTCCGAGGCGGAGCGTAGGTCAGCAATTCGCGACTCAAGTTGCGCGATTGGTTTCTCGAATTCGAGGTAAGTACTCATGAATCTGCGCTAGCCCCTGCTGCGGTTCTGGGCAAGAGGATGCCGCTCATTGACCAGCGCAACAAGCCGCGCGCTGTCGACATGGGTGTAAATCTGTGTGGTCGCAATGTCGGCATGGCCCAACAATGTCTGGAGCACGCGCAAATCCGCGCCACCTTCCAGCAGATGTGTCGCAAACGCATGACGCAATACGTGCGGGCTGACTTTTTCGGGAGGAAGCCCTGCTCTCGCGGCCAATTCCTTGAGCATCTGGTAGAGCCTGATCCGGGAAATATGCTTGCCGCGCGAAGGGAAAAGATATTTGCCCGCATCGGGACGTACTGCAATCCACTGCCCAAGCGCGTCTTTTGCACGCCCACTCACAGGTACGAGACGCGAAGCCCCCCCTTTCCCGGTTACAGCAATAAAGGGAGCGTCCCGCGGTACCGATGTTAGCGGTAGCGACACCAACTCAGTGGCCCGTAGCCCTGAACCATAGAGCATTTCCAGCAAAGCCAGCATCCGCAGCGGCGCAGGTTTCCCCCCTTCCGCTTCCACTTCGGCGCGTTGAAGCAAAGCCTCAACCTGTTCGTGTGACAAAATTTTGGGAAGCGGCCTGCGCGTTACCGGCCTTGGAAGTGAAGGTGACGGATCATCTTCCCGCGATCCCTCATCAATCAGAAATCCGAAGAACTGCCGCAATGCGGATGATTTTCGCGCGACGCTTGATGGAGCCAAATCATTCCATGCACCGCCCAGCCTGACCAATTGATCCGGTCGTGCGTTCGCCAGCTCGCCGACTATGTCTTCTGCGCCTTCCAGATCGCGGCGATAGGCCGATAAAGTATTGGCCGCAGCGCCGCGCTCGGCTGCCAGCATTGCCAGAAATTCATCAATCGCTGCCGACATTGACTAATCAGCCCCGCTTTCGGTCAAACCGTCACCCGCGAGCAACGGCCTCTGCTGCAATCATCCGCGCCTCGGCCGACAAGCCGACACGGTTCAAGGCAGCTACAATATGGTACAGATGGCGCGCGGTCATTTGATCCCAGCTTGTGCCTTGCATCCCGACACCGGCCAGATAGGCCACCAGAGCTGTGTTCTTAACGTCCGCTGCGCGGTCGATCAGCTTGCTCCACTTGCTCTCGCGCGCCAAATCAATTTCAAGATTTCCAGCCACGCTTGCCTGATCCTGCGGTGTAATACGGCCAAGTCCTGCAAGGCCAGCGAGCAGGAACTTCGATTTACGCTGCCCCTGACTCTCATCGTCGCCGATGAACGCATCAATCTGCGATTCTGAGACAGGGCTGGAACGTTGCGGCTGCGACAGCGACAGCAGCGCCCATGTTTGACCTCCTTGAGGCGCGAATTGGGCCCAGCTAAGAGCGTCCGCATCGAGGCCTGCAGAAAGCATGGATGCAACTAAAGCGGCGCTATCCTCTTCTGCTACATCCTCACTCGGCGTAATCCGCGCGGCCGCAAAGGCAGTCAGAACATATCGGCTGTAGTCGTTTTTTGCAGTCTCCCAAATGCTTCGGATGGCCGCGACACGGTCTTCAACATTTTGGCCGGCATAGGCATTGCGCAACTGTGTAGCGGTCGATTTCGCAGGCCCGTCCGCACCTTCAGCATGAATTTCGCTGTAAAGTTCGACCATTGATGACGATGACAAAACACCTCTTCGCGCCGCCTCGTCTGCACCTTTTGCGCGTTGAGAGAGCGTTAGCATCGGTGCAGTCGCAGCCGCATTCTGGTAATAGGGTCCGGCGCCATCCATTAACGACGCGGGTATTTCCGCCCCGACCGCATTGGCAATCGCAAACCGCCACGGGCTCAATTCCTTGACACCGTCC
>JBATLU010000328.1:0-12861 GCA_049289475.1 Pontixanthobacter sp.
TGTCCAAGCGGCCCGAACGCAAACTGCTGGTGCTCAATAAGGTCGACAAGGCGGTCAAGGAACCATTGCTCGCGCTGGCGCAGGAATTGACCGATATGGCCGAATTCGAGGAGGTATTCTTCGTCTCCGCACTCACCGGAGACGGCGTGCCCGAACTCAAAGACCACCTCGCCGGCCTGATGCCCGAAGGCGCGTGGCATTATCCAGAAGACCAGGTCAGCGACGCCAGCGAACGCCTGCTCGCCGCCGAAATCACCCGCGAACAATTGTACAAACAACTGCACGAAGAACTGCCCTACGACAGCGCCGTGCGCCCCGAAAGCTACACCCAGCGCCCTGACGGTAGCGTCGAAGTTCGCCAACAAATCGTCGTCGGCCGCGACAGCCAAAAACCGATTGTACTCGGCAAAGGCGGCTCGATGATCAAATCAATCGGCGAAGCGGCGCGGAAAGAACTGGCGGAAATTCTTGGCGTGAAGGTTCATCTGTTCCTGCATGTGAAGGTCGATGAAAATTGGGCCGAGGATAAGGAAATATTCGAAGAAATGGGGCTGGATTTCGGGCGGTGACGCAAGATTTCTGAATCTGCAAGCCGCACAGGTACGGAAACACAATTGTCACCCTGAACTTGTTTCAGGGTCCATTTCTCGACCTGCTCGGTACCGTCAGATGCTGAACCAAGTTCAGCATGACGAAGTTGAGGAATGACGCGGCTGAAACGGATTCCTACCGCTTCTTAGCCACTACTACCTTGTTTTTCTTCGCGAAATCCTTGGTCGATTCCTCGCTGCGACCTAAAGCCTTGGCGATGGCTTTCAGGCCATGACCCTTCCCCGCAAGCAGCCGTAGCTTGCCCGCTTCCTCGGCGTTCCAAGGCTGTTTGTGACGCTCAAAATGCTCTTTGGCCATTAGTCAGCTGATTTCTTTACAGCCGCTTTCTTCGCGGGCGCCTTTTTCTTCGCCGCAGGCTTCTTCTTGGCGGGAGCTTTCTTCTTGGCCGGAGCCTTGCGCCCCTTCTTCTTGGGCGGGCCTTTGGCGATGCGCGCGTCGATCAGTTCGACGGCTTGCTCCTCGGTGATATCCTCGGGCTTAATCTCTTTTGGGATGGTCGCGTTGTTGGTGCCGTCTGTGACATAGGGGCCGTAGCGGCCCGGCATCACTTTCATCTCGCCGCCGCTGGTCGGGTGCGCGCCGAAGGCTTTGATCGGTTCTGCCTTGGCGCGGGTGCCGCCCTTGCGGTTGGCGGCCTCTGCCAGCAGCGTCACCGCCGTGTTCATACCGGTGTCGAACACATCGCGGGTGCTGGTCAGCTTGGCATATTTACCGTCATGCCGCAGGTATGGGCCATAGCGCCCGATCGCAGCCTCGATTTCCTTGCCGGTTTCGGGGTGTTCACCCACAATCCGCGGCAATTCGAGCAGCTTCACCGCCCATTCGAGATCGAAATCATCGAGGTCCTTAGGGATGCTGGCGCGCTTCAGAGTGTCGCCCTCACCCATCTGGATATAGGGACCGAAGCGGCCCGTCTTACGCTCGATATTATCGCCGGTTTCGGGATGCTGGCCCATAACCGCATCCTCGCCGCCTTCATCGCCATCGGCGCCAGGTTGGGCAAAGCGGCGGGTGAATTTGCAATCGGGATAATTGGCGCAGGCGACAAACGCGCCATATTTGCCGCCGCGCAAGGCAAGGCGGCCATCGGCGCGGCCTTCCTTTTCGCATAGCGGGCAGAAACGCGGGTCTTTGCCGTCTTCGCGTTCGGGGAAGAGGTAGTCAGAAAGATATTCGTCGAGCGCCTCGGTCACTTCGGAAGGTTTCTGCTCCATTACCTCATCGGTTTTGGGCTTGAAATCCTTCCAGAAACGCGCGAGCAGCGCCTTATATTCGGCCTTACCGTCGGAGACGATATCGAGTTCATCCTCCATTCCGGCGGTGAAATCATAGGCGACATAGCGTTCAAAAAACCGTTCGAGGAAGGATGTGAGCAGACGCCCGCTTTCCTCAGCAAAGAAACGGTTTTTCTCCATCCGCACATAGTCGCGGTCGCGCAATGTCTGGATAGTGGAAGCATAGGTCGAGGGGCGTCCGATTCCCAGTTCTTCCAGCCGTTTGACCAGACTGGCTTCGGAGAAACGTGGGGGCGGCTGGGTGAAATGCTGGTTCGCTTCCACAGCCTTCTTGGCCGGGGAATCGCCCTTGTGCATTACCGGCAGCAAGCCCTCGTCCTCGTCATCCTTGTCGTCGAAACCTTCTTGATAGACGGCGAGGAAACCGGGGAATTTGACCACTTGGCCGGTGGCGCGCAATTCGTGCAGCCCCGCCGGATCGCGCAGAGTAACCGTGGTCCGCTCAAGGCTGGCAGACTGCATCTGGCTGGCCATCGCGCGCTTAAAGATCAGGTCGTAGAGCTTGGCTTCGTCGCCCGAACTGGCCTTGGTTTTGGTGAAGCTGGTGGGCCGGATCGCTTCGTGAGCTTCCTGCGCGTTCTTCGCCTTAGTCGCATAATGACGCGGCTTTTCGGGCAGATAATGCCCGTCAAAACGCTCGGCCACTGCCTTGCGGCAGGCAGAAATGGCGCTGTGGTCCATCTGCACACCATCGGTCCGCATATAGGTGATGTCGCCCGCTTCGTAGAGCTTCTGTGCACAGCGCATCGTATGGCTGGCGTTGAAGCCGAGCTTGCGCGAAGCCTCCTGCTGCAAGGTCGAGGTTGTGAATGGCGGCGACGGATGGCGCTTTTGCGGCTTGGTCTCGACACCTTCGATGGTGAACGGGGCGTTCTCGATCTTCTTTTTGGCTTCGAGCGCGCTGCCCTCATTGCCGAGCGTCAGCTTCTCCAGCTTTTTGCCATCAAACTGAACCAGCCGCGCATCAAACGCGGTTCCGTCATGTTCGAGTTTGGCGATGATCGACCAATATTCGTCCGAGCGGAACGCTTCAATCTCGCGCTCGCGCTCGACGATCAGGCGCAGCGCCACAGACTGCACGCGCCCGGCGCTCTTCGCCCCAGGCAGCTTGCGCCAAAGAACCGGTGAAAGCGTGAAACCAAACAGATAATCGAGCGCACGGCGTGCAAGATAGGCGTCGATCAGATCGGTATCGAGTTGGCGCGGGTTGGCCATTGCCTCGGTCACCGCAGCCTTGGTGATGGCGTTGAAGGTGACGCGGTCAACCTCGGCCGGAACCGCTTTACGCTTCTTGAGCAGCTCAAGAACGTGCCACGAGATTGCCTCTCCTTCGCGGTCGGGGTCGGTCGCGAGGATCAGGCGCGTTGCCTTCTTCGCCAGATCGGCGATTTCTTTGAACCGGCTCTGCTTGTCGCGGTAGAGTTCCCAATCCATCGCGAAATCTTCGTCCGGCCGGACGCTGCCATCCTTGGGCGGCAAATCGCGGACATGGCCGTAGGACGCCAGAACTTTGAAGTCCTTGCCCAGATAATTCTCGATGGTCTTCGCCTTGGCCGGCGATTCAACTATAACTAATTGCATGGAAGTGGTTGCGTGTCCTCTTGCGGCGCGCCGGTTTTGCCCTGCCCGCCCTTTCATGTGCGTATACGCGCGAGGGTGGAGTTACACCACTGCTTCCGTCAAGTAAGAATTTTCTACCTAAATCACTGGTGGTTTTGACCAAAGTCGGCGGGCAAGATGCACCGGCCGGCGTCATACTGGCCAACGCTGCGGATAATTTCATCGCTGTCCGGTTCGATCCGGCGACCGGAAATCTGGCTGTCGATCACGCGGCGCAGCAAAGCATCAAGCCTGGTCACCAGATAGCAATCAACGGCCGGTTTCGCATGGACATTGCCGATCCCGCTATCGTCAGTGAGGAAGGTGTAGCGCGACTGAGTCGAAGCAGCCATTGCGCGCATCAGATATTCCGCCAAATCGGCGACACCAGACGCACCAACCGGCACGATATGAACCCGCTCCGCGCGCAAATGTTCTGCAGCGCGCCAAGTCATGCCAACATCCTGATCGTGCGGCGGGGCATCGGCGACAAGCAACATCGTCTTTACCGCATCATCGCGCCACGGCTGACCGGCGGTCCTGATCATCGCCTCTTCCATCGCTTCGGGATAATCGCCGCCGCCATTGGCGCTTTGCTGCTCTATATAGGCGGTCGCAGCGTTCATATCGGAGGATAGCGGATAGGTCCGCGTCACAAACTGATCGCCCTGATCGCGGTAGAAAGTAAAGCCTACCCGAATATCTAGATCGCGGTGATTGCGGCCCAGCGCCTTAACAATGCTGGCCAATTCGGCCTGCAGAAACCGCAGCTCGTCAGACATCGAGCCGGTCACATCGACAACGACTGCAAGGTCGAGTTTGCGCACAAGTTCTGCACGCCCGCCAAGCGTAAATCCAATTGTCTGTGTGCCTTGCGCCGATGCCAGATCGACCGTGCGCCAATTGCTGTTGCCTGCGCGGACTTGCACAGACCGCCCCAATCGATCGAGTTCGGGGAAGAACACCGAACTGCCGTCCGCAACGGTGGGTAGGACAATACTCTTTCCATTGGCGCAGCGCACCTCGACCGGGACAAACGGCATTGCTTGGCCACGCGCATCTTTTGCCACAATCGTCAGCAGCCGTTCTGTATCAAGCCGCGGGAGATCAGGCGTCGATTGGCCGAGACCCGAATTGCGGATGTATTCAGCGTAAAGTTCGGGATTGAGCAAATCATCATGCTCGCCCGCTGTAAGCAATCCGCTTTGCGGATAGGGCGTGGGACGAGGCATCGGAAGCGGATATTCGGGCATCATCCGCTCGTCTTCGCGCGCATCGACGGTTCTCGCACCCGAATCGATCTTGCCCACGGCGATTGCACCTTCTGCTACAGGCTTGTCGGACCGCGACGACGCGTCTGACTCCATTCTCGAACCGGTTACGACAGGGCCCGGCATCGCAACTGGCGGCGGCGGTGATGGTGGCGGCGCCATCATCGGCGGCGAGGCTTCGCTCATGACGCGGTCGCGGCTATTTTGATTGTTCTGCTGGTTCGATCTCTCCGGCTTGAGAATGGGTAAAGCAGCAGGACGGCGGCATAAATCGCTTTGCATCGCGGTATCGGCTGCGGGCTGGCGCAGTGTTTTGGCGTTACCCAGCGGCATCGGTGCCAACAGCGCCGCAGCACAGATCGAGCCAACAAGTCTTTTTCCGGCAGAATTTCGCATGACTATCCCCTCCAAGTCCGATTTCATGTTACAATATCACATGAAGCTGAACGACCGATGAGCGGGTAATCAATGTCGTCACCACCCAATTTCTTGAACTCAACCAAAAACCTCTTCTAAACCGTTGTCGGGTTGAGCGAGCAATGAATAGGCGGCCAGACCGATCGCAGTAAATAATGCTGAGCTCGAATAGAGCACAAGATTTGCGATAAGGGCGACAGGTAAGGACATATTTTCCGCTGCGTCTGCTCCCAGCAAAAGGATCGCCACCGCAGCAACATATCCGCCCATCGGTAGCAGTGCCGCAATTGCGAGAGGCCAAAAATGCGTACGCGTTGCTTCCCAAGATTTACCAAGCGAATCAGTGACTGTTTCACCATCAGCGAATGAAAAACCGTATGCAGGCATCCATCGAACCAGCAAAAAGAGTCCGGGCAAAACCAGAAGAACAAGCCCAACGGCAATACCGATGCCGGAAAGCAATCCGAGCCCGAAATACGACCATAAGCCGTTGCGGATTCCGTCGGGCGCAAGACCAGCGTTTTCCAAGATCTGCTTGATCAAATAGAACCCGAAGCCAAGCGCTGCAAAATTAACCAGTTGATCCCCACCGGAATTCCAACCATTTACGTCAACTACAGTCGAAAATGCTGTCAGACCGCCAATGTAGAGAGCTGCGGCCGGCATGGACGACATAAAAAGACGCTGGGCTTCCGAGTAAATTTGCCCGAGCCTTGCCCCCACGGTCATATTATCATTCATCGCTGAAACCCCCTTGGATACTGACTTTCCCCGATCCATGACGCACCAATTGGCCGTTTAGCTCGAGCTCGATCAAGGCAAGCTGGACGGCGGCTGGCGTTGCCCCAGACTGGCGGATCAGCTCATCAATCGCAACCGGGGCGTTGGACAGCAAATCCTCGATATTGGCCGGTTCGGCATCGGCAAATTCTTCATCGGCGATAAAGGGCTGAAATTCGCTTTCGCGAAAGCTGGAGCGCGGAATTCCATCGAAGCCGGACAGGAGTTCTACCACATCGTCAACCGACTGAACCAGAACCGCGCCCTCGCGAATGAGCTGGTTGCAGCCTTGCGAGCGCGCATCGAGCGGACTGCCCGGTATTGCCATAACCTCCCTGCCCGCCTCGCCTGCCAGCCGCGCAGTAATAAGCGATCCCGATTTTGGGGCCGCCTCCACCACCAGAGTTCCGGCTGCCAGACCAGCAATAATCCGGTTCCGGCTGGGAAAATGGCTGCCGCGCGGTTCCGTGCCCGGCGGCTGTTCCGCCAACAGCAAGCCCTCGCTGGCGATCCGTTCCTGCAATTCGGCGTGCTGCGGCGGGTAAGCGATCTCGATCCCGCTGGCGATAACGCCGATGGTTGCGGGCATCGCGCCCTGGTGCGCAGCACCGTCGATCCCGCGCGCCAGACCCGAGACAACGGTAAATCCAGCCTCCGCCAGACCGGCGGCAAAATCGCGTGACAATTTCACCGCCGCCGCTGACGCATTGCGCGCGCCGACCATCGCCACACAAGGCTTGGCTGCGAGCGACAAATCCCCGCGCCAACTCAGAATCGGCGGCGCGCTCTCCAATTGTTTGAGAAGTTGGGGATAGCCCGGCGAGTCGTGGAACAGATATTTGGCGCCCGCCTTGCGGGTGGCGGCAACTTCGCGTTCGATTGCGTCTTGCTTGGCCGGATGATAGCTGCGCCCGCCTTTTCGCCCGAGATCGGGCAAAGCCTCTAGCGCCGCCACCGCATTGCCAAATCTGGCAAGCAACTGACGGAAAGTTACCGGCCCGATGTTGGGGGACCGGAGCAGCCGTATCCGCGCAAACGCCTCTTCCTGCGAAATCAACATCCGCCGAGTGTCAGCCCTTACTGCCGACTTTTGGCTCGGTGCCTTTGATGAGCCGCCCGATATTCTCGCGGTGCAACCAGACGATCAGCACCGCTATAAGCGCAAGCACCATCGGCGCGACCGTGGGTCCGAAATACAGCGATACTCCCGCAGCCGCGATGACGGCAGTCATTCCGGCGAGCGAGCTGATCCTGAAAATCGCGAGCACCGCGATCCAAACTGCTGCATAGGTGAGACCAAGCGGTAGACCCAACCCGAAGCAAACACCGGCATTGGTCGCCACACCCTTGCCGCCCTTGAATTTGAGCCAGACTGGGAAGCAATGCCCCAAAATCACGAACAAGGCCGCCCAACCCAAATCGTCCCAGAAAAAATGCCACGCGAGATAAACGGGTGCGAAACCCTTCAGCGCATCGAGCAGCAGGGTAGCCGCCGCCAGCCACTTATTGCCCGTTCGCAAAACATTGGTCGCACCGATATTGCCCGAACCGATGCTGCGCACGTCGCCCAGCCCAGCGAGTCGGGTAAGGATCAGACCAAACGGGATTGAGCCAAAGCCATATCCCATCAATGCTGCCAATAATGTGTTGGTTTCAATCACGGTCCTGCCTCCTGTCAGCTGTCACCTTATGACGAATCCTTGCAATCGGTCACCGGAAAAATAAGGAGATCACTCGAAATTGGTGATAGGGCAGTTGCGTGAACAGAAATATCGAACCCGGTGCCCCTATTTTGATCTTCGACACGGGCGTTGGCGGGCTAACCGTGCTTGCCGCCCTGCGCGAATTATTGCCGCAGGCTCCGGTGATATTTGCAGCCGACCAAGCCGGCTTGCCCTATGGCACCAAATCCGAGTCCGAGATTGCAGCGCGGGTTTCTGGTCTGCTGGGCCGGATGAGCGAACGCTACCGGCCCCGCCTCGCCTGTATTGCTTGCAACACGGCCTCGACTATTGCGCTCGAAATGGTGCGAGAAGTGCTCGAAATACCGATTGTGGGCACTGTTCCAGCGATCAAACCTGCTGCCGCTTTGACAATGACGGGGTCGATTGGGCTGCTCGGCACAGAGGCCACCATCAGGCAGGCTTATGTCGACAAACTCGAGCGGGATT
This sequence comes from Pontixanthobacter sp., assembly GCA_049289475.1. Classification (GTDB taxonomy): domain Bacteria; phylum Pseudomonadota; class Alphaproteobacteria; order Sphingomonadales; family Sphingomonadaceae; genus Pontixanthobacter. The sequence goes on from JBATLU010000328.1 coordinate 8,146, forward strand.
TCGCATCGGGCAAGCGCTTAATCCGACATGCTGCTCCGGGTCTTGTGGCCCCAGCAGAGGCAAAGCTTCGCGGGCAACCAGTGGTGATGGCAGAAATCGAACGCGCAGTCGCCGAATTGCGCGCCAAGGAGGGTGGCAGCGATATTGATACTGTCGTGCTGGCCTGCACACATTTTCCGCTTTTGCGCGAAGAACTTGGTGCCTTCCTTGGCCCGAAAACCACGCTCGTGGACGGGGCAAAAGGCATTGCTTCACGGATTGCCGATCTGACCAAGGGGCAAGAGTTTGTGCGGTCTGAGCCCGATCGCGCTGTGACCACCGGCGATTTGGCCGATTTTGAAAAATTGCGGCCGGCGCTTGCCGAATACGGCATCTCGGTTATCGAGCGTTTTTAGCTGCGAACCATTCGCAAAGATCGGGGTGGCAAAATGAAACTTGTGCGCCTAAATCCAGTTCCGAAATCTGCCGGAATCTTCCCGGTGAAACACGCAGGTTTGCGATGAATTACGATCAAATATTCGACCAGGCGATTGACCGTTTGCATTCGGAGGGCCGCTACCGCGTGTTCATCGATATTCTGCGGAACAAGGGTTCGTTCCCCAATGCGCGCTGTTTTCACGGGCACAATGGACCCAAGCCGATCACCGTGTGGTGTTCGAATGATTATCTCGCGATGGGCCAGCATCCCAAAGTGATCGAGGCGATGGAGCAGGCGCTGCATGATGTCGGCGCGGGTTCGGGCGGCACGCGCAATATCGGCGGCAACACCCATTACCATGTCGAGCTCGAACACGAGCTGTCCGATCTCCACGGCAAGCAAGCCGCGCTGCTGTTTACATCGGGCTATGTTTCGAACGATGCAACGCTTTCGACCATTGCCAAGCTGCTGCCGGGCTGCGTGATCTTCTCTGACGAGCTCAACCATGCCAGCATGATCGCCGGCATCCGCAACTCGGGCTGCCCGAAGCGGGTGTTCCGCCACAATGATCTGGCGCATCTCGAAGAACTGCTCGCTGCCGAAGATGCCGATGTGCCCAAGCTGATCGCGTTTGAAAGCGTGTATTCGATGGACGGCGATGTCGCCCCGATCCACGCGATTTGCGATCTGGCCGAGAAATACAACGCGCTCACCTATATCGACGAAGTCCATGCGGTGGGGATGTATGGCGAACGAGGCGGCGGTATCTCCGAACGCGACAAAGCCGCGCACCGGATCGACATTATCGAAGGCACTTTGGGCAAGGCGTTCGGGGTGATGGGCGGCTATATCGCGGCTGACCAGAAGATCGTCGATTGCATCCGGTCTTACGCGCCCGGGTTCATCTTCACCACCTCGCTCAGCCCCGCGCTGGTCGCCGGTGTTCTGGCCGCAGTAAAGCATCTCAAAGCCTCAAGCGAAGAACGCGAGGCGCAGCAGCGCAACGCCGCCTTGCTCAAATCCAAATTCAGCGAGGCCGGTCTGCCAGTGATGATGAGCGAGACGCATATCGTGCCGCTGATGGTCGGCGATCCGGTTCGCGCAAAGAAGATCAGCGACATCCTGCTGGCCGAATACGGCGCCTATGTGCAGCCGATCAACTACCCCACCGTCCCGCGCGGCACCGAACGCCTGCGCTTCACCCCTGGCCCCGCGCATGACGAGGCCATGATGGATGCATTGACACAGGCGCTGGTCGAAATCTGGGACAGGCTGGAGCTGCAATTGCTCAAGGCCGCGTGACTTTGAAAATGCCTGCTTTGCGCAACCAATGAAAGCTTCAATCCCCCCGCATTCATAGCGCCAAATTCTTCACCAATGCTAATTGGGCAGCTTTGGCGAAAGCTTTATCGTTGGCAGATGTCCAAGCACAAACCGAAGCATCGATTTAGGACGGCGAAGATCTGCCGAGAAAGACGATGTTGAGGTCTTTTGTTTCATACGCATCCAAGCTTTTTGGGCTCACGATTTTAGCCATGGATTACTTTTATCGTGACTGGGCAAAATGGACCCTTTCCTTGGTCAGCTTTTCCAAAACCGAGCAATCACTCTTTTCCCATAAGGCGCCCCTCCTAAAACTCCGCTCATACTGCATGCGAAACAAGGCGCTGGCAGACTGACCATTATCATGACCTGAAATGGCGCGACAATTGCCCAATTCCTTAATTCGTTGGTAACCAAGACGGCTTACACAAAGCCCATGCTTATCTCGCGCACTCAAAATGTCTGGTTCGCTCCATGGCGGTAAGGAAGTTCCTTGATGGATTTTCCGGCAAGAAGAGTAATCAGCTGGAAGTGACATCGCAGTCGCACTCAGCGGTCTCTGCATCGTTGCGTGCGCAGGTTCTCGATGAATATGACCGTGCGGGCATTGGCTGGATATGGGCCACAGACAGCGACGGAAATTTGATCTATCTGGCCGACAGAGCGACCGAACGGCTCGGCCTTGCACCGGACGAACTTTTGGGGAAGCCACTCGATCAATTGTTTGAAATCGACCCGAGCGCGGACGAGGTGGACCGAGGCCGCCCGCTCAAATTCCAGCTCAGAGCGCAGAACAAGATTCGCGACCAGATCGTGAAATTTTCCTCTGATGGTGATGAACAAAAAAGCCGTCAGGTATGGTGGTCGCTATCGGGGTATCCGGTGCATAAGGATGACGGTAGTTTCGCAGGATATCGCGGCAGTGCCAACGATGTGACTGTCGAATACGAACGCAAACTGATCGATTCCAAAATGGCGGATTTCGATTCGCTCACTGGCCTCGCCAACCGCCACCAGATGAACCGCCAGATTGACGGAACATTGTCTGCATTCAAGACATCCGACCGCCCCAGTGCGCTGATGATGCTCGACCTCGATAAATTCAAGCGCGTCAATGATACGATGGGCCACCCGGCCGGCGATGCCTTGTTAATTGAGGTCGCCAACCGTCTACGCAGCATCGTTGGGGATCGCGGTAAAATTGCCCGGCTGGGCGGTGATGAGTTTCAAGTTTTGGTCCCCGGCGAAGATGACCGCGGCAAACTGGGCGTACTCGCTGACAAGATTATCCAGATCCTGTCGCAGCCCTATAGTCTTGATGAAGGCAAGCGCGCGATTATCGGAGCGTCGGTCGGGGTTGCAGTCGCACCTTTTGATGGCGACACACGCGAAGAATTGATCCGCGCCGCCGATCTGGCGCTTTACGCGGCGAAGAACGGCGGACGCGGGCAGTTCCGGTTCTATGCGGCAGATTTGAAGAATGAGGAACAGGAACGTCAGGCGATGCTTGACGACCTTCGGGTAGCGCTCGAACAAGGGCAGCTCCACCTTCTGTATCAACCCGTCGTTGCCATCAAAAGCGGCCATGTGGTCGGGGTCGAAGCGCTAATGCGGTGGGAGCATCCCGAGCACGGCTTTGTCAGCCCTGGACAATTTATTCCGGTCGCGGAAGACAGCGATTTGATCAACAATCTGGGCGAATGGGCGCTGCGCACTGCCTGTGCTGCAGCCGCAAAATGGCCCAAAAGCCTGCGCGTCGCGGTCAATGTTTCGGCGGTTCAATTCGCCAATCCGGGCCTTCCCGCAGTGGTCGCCAATGCCCTCGCCAATTCCGGGATCGAGCCTGACCGGCTTGAACTTGAATTGACCGAGAGTATTTTCGTCGGCGATAATGATGAAACCGAACGGATGTTTGCCCAGCTCAAGGGGCTTGGCGTCCGGCTCGCGCTCGATGATTTCGGGACCGGCTATTCTTCGCTCAGCTATCTGCGCTCGGCCCCGTTCGACAAGATCAAGGTCGATAAAAGCTTCGTCGATAGCTGTACCCAGAAAGACAAGAACAGCGCGAAAATCATCGCCGCGATTGTCGGCCTGTCGAACGCTTTGAACATGGAAACCACCGTCGAAGGCGTCGAAGCCTTCGATCAGCTCGAAGTGGTAAAATCGAACGGTGCCAAGTTGGTCCAAGGCTTCATCTACTCGCGCCCGCTGAGCGAAGACGCAATTCTCGAACGGATCGAAAGCGGCGAGTTCACCATCACCCCCGATGGTCCCGATAACTACCGACCTGACCGGCGCTCCGTTTTCCGCCGCATTGGCGTGATCCACGAAGACTATTACTACAATGCCGTCATGCGCGATTTGTCGCGCAACGGCGCCGGGATAGAGGGCATTGTCGGTATCGAAGTGGGCACTCCGCTGGTGCTTGATCTGGGCGAAGGGCAGTTGGCTGTGTGCAAAGTCATGCGTTCCAAAGACGCTGAAATCGGCGTCGAGTTTGAAACGCAATTAACCAGCGACGGTTCGGGAGGACTGTGCACCAGGCACCGGATTTCGCCTTACACCATCGCGTCCGCTGGCTTACCCAAGAAACCAGGCACCGCCGGCCCTACCGAAGGCAAGCGCGACAAGTCGATCCCCAAATATCTCGAAGTCAGCCCCTAGCAAGGTTTCAGCCAAACAGGCTGTTTGTCCGGTTGCATTCCCGTACCTTTCCATGCTCTAGCATGGACAGAGGATTTCAGACGGGACACACTTATGAACTATGACGACGTCATACTCGGCCGCCGCAGCATTCGCGGATATCTGGACAAGCCGGTTCCCCGCGAATTGATCGAAGAAGTGCTGGCGCTGGCCAGCCGGTCGCCCTCTTCAATGAACACGCAGCCGTGGCATTTCCACGTCATTACCGGCGAACCGCTGGACCGTATCCGCAAGGGCAACACAGAGCGCATTCTGGCGGGCGAGCCTGACAG